>JASFTY010000005.1:0-28656 GCA_050050535.1 Gemmatimonadales bacterium
CCATCCTGGCGGTCAGCCACTCCACGTAATCGGAGCCGGCCAGCGGATCGATCGTGCTCGGCACACCCGTTTCGTAGGCCAGGATCTGTTGGGTGCGGAGCGCGATACGGACCGCCTTCTCCGTGGGTAACGCCAGCGTCTCGTCCAACGCGTTGGTGTGAAGCGACTGCGTGCCGCCTAATACGGCGGCCAGAGCCTGGTACGCCACACGCGCGATGTTGTTCTCGGGCTGCTGGGCCATGAGCGAGACGCCCGCCGTCTGCGCGTGGGTGCGGAGACGCCAGCTTTCCGGGTTCTTGGCGCCGTAGACTTCCTTCATGTAGCGCGCCCAGATGCGGCGCCCGGCGCGGAACTTGGCGATCTCCTCGAAGAAATCGTTGTGGACGTCCCAGTAGTGGGAGAGCCTGGGGGCGAAGTCGTCCACGTCGAGTCCGCGTTCGATCCCCTTTTCCACGTAGGTGAAACCGTTCTTCAGCGTATAGGCGAGCTCCTGCACGGCGGTGGCCCCTGCCTCACGGATGTGGTACCCGCTGATCGAGATCGTGTTGAACCTCGGCGCGCTGACCGAAGACCACTCGAAGATGTCGGCGATGATCTTCAGCGCCGGCTCCGGCGGGAAGATCCAGGCGTGCTGCGCCATGTACTCCTTCAGGATGTCGTTCTGGATCGTACCCCGCAGCTCCTTCGGGTCGACACCCTGCTTCTCGGCCGCCGCCAGCAAGAAGCAGTAGAGCATCATCGCCGGCCCGTTGATGGTCATGGAAACCGAGACGTCCTTCAGCGGGATGCCGTCGAACAGCGTCTCCATGTCAGCCAGGCTCGAGATCGCCACGCCGCAGACGCCTACCTCGCCCTCCGAGCGGGGATCGTCGGAGTCGTACCCCATGAGCGTCGGGAAGTCGAACGCCACCGACAGTCCGGTCTGGCCGTGATCGAGGAGGTACTTATAGCGCAGGTTGGTTTCCTCCGAGGTACCGAAGCCGGAGAACTGGCGCATCGTCCAGAGCCTGGTCCGATACATCGTCGTGTACGGTCCCCGAGTGAATGGATACTCGCCGGGGAAGCCGAGCTTCTCGGCATAGTCGGGCTCGTAAGTGCCGGTATCGAGCGGCGTGTACAGCGGTTGGACCTCGGTACCCGAGAGGGTGTCGAACAGGACCTCGTCACGCCTCGGCATCGACCCGTACTTGCCCAGCCAGGCCGCGCGGTCGCGCCGCAGTCGCTCGAGCTCCGCCTTCAACTCCCGGTTCTCGGCCGCCAGCTCCTCAATCGACAGTCGCTTCTTCTGCTTCTCACCCATACCGTTCAGTGGTTTCTGATTTCCGATCACTGATCACCGCACACCGACGCACCGACCAACCGACCCACCGGCATACCGCCCACCGGCATACCGCCCACCGCTCACCGCCCACCGCCCACCGTCCCCAGTATCTCCGCAGCGACATCGTACGGCGTCCGGTTCCCCGATTCCAGGTCGGCCCGGGCGGCGGCGAGGATCGCCTCGCCCTCACCGTCCTGCCAGACCCGGGTCCTGAGGCCGCGATCGACGACCGCGCGGACGCGCTCCACCAGGCGTGTGGCGCGGCGTTGGGCCAGTCCGCCCGTAGCGGTCAAGAACGCGTAGTGATTCTCCAGCGTTTGCATGAGCTCCGGCACTCCCTCACCGTCGTGTGCACTGGTGAGCAGCACCGGGATCTCCCAAGCCGCCGATCCGTCTCGCTCCTCCTCGGACGCCCCAGCCGAAGCGTCGCTCGGTGTCTCCGTCGCGGTCCGGCGTTTCGCCATCGCCGTGAGATCGACGGCGTGGTGTGCCGGCACGCGATCGAAGACCTGTCCCTCGCGGATGCGGAGTATGGTCTTGAGCTCGCCGGCGGCGCGGGCCGCCTCCGGGCGGTCCGCCTTGTTGACGACGAAGATGTCGGCGATCTCCATCAGGCCGGCCTTCATCGCCTGGATCGAGTCGCCCGACTCGGGTGTCAGAACAACGACGGTCGTATCCGCGGCTCCGGCTATCTCGAGCTCCGACTGGCCGACGCCTACGGTCTCGACGACGACGCGCTCGAAGCCGAATGCGTCCATCAGGTCCGCTACCTCCCGGGTCGTCGTCGCCAGGCCGCCCTGGGATCCCCGGCTCGCCATCGATCGGATGAACACACCGTCATCGCCGGCCGCGCCGGTCATGCGGATCCGATCGCCCAGCAAAGCGCCGCCGGTGAACGGCGAGGTGGGATCCACCGCCACGACCCCGACCCGCTCGCCGTCGTTCCGCACGATCCCGGCGAGGCCGTGGATCAGCGTGGACTTCCCCGCCCCGGGTGGCCCGGTGATTCCTATCCGGTGCGCACGGCCGACTCGATTGTGTAGCGCGCTCAGCAGCCGCTCGAACCCGGGCCGGCCGTTCTCCACCCAGGAAATCGCCCGGGCAAGCGCCCGGGTCTCACCCGCGTCGAAAGCCTCCAGTAACTTGCGCTCGTTGGACTTGAGATCGTTCACCTCGACCCCGACTCTATGGTACCCACGCAAAATAACCGATCTCCGCGCCCTCTTACAGTCCTTGTCGGCGCTCGCACTGTCAGCCTGGGAGTCGCGGGGTCGTTCGTCGGCGACCGCCGGATCAGAGCCGCGGCAGCAGGATCCAGCTGGCGAGACCGAGCAGCAGGAAGAAACCGAAGATGTCGGTCAGCGCGGTGAAGAAGACGGAGGAAGCCACGGCCGGATCGACACCCAACTTCTCGAGCAGCACCGGGACGAAGGCACCGGCGAAGCCGGCCACGATCAAGTTGCCCCACATCGCCAGTAGGACCACGAGGCCGAGATACAACTGGCCCTCCACAATGTAGCCGGCGATCCCCGCCAGCAGCCCCACCACCGCGCCGTTCACCAGACCCACGGCCAGCTCCTTGGAGACCACGCCCCAGGTACCCGCACGCTCCGGCGAGAGTGCCAGTCGGCGGACCGTGACCGCCAGCGCCTGGGTACCGGCGTTGCCGCCGACGGCAGCGATCACCGGCATGATCGCTGCCAGGATGACTGCACGCTCCACGGTGTCTCGGAAGATCCAGATGACCCCCGCCGCGATCGACGTCGTGACCAGAGCCAGGGCGAGCCACGGCAGACGGTTCTGCACCGCCTGGCCGACCCCACCGTGCAGGTACTCCTCGTCCGAGACGCCGGAGAAGCGGAGGATGTCCTCGGTAGTCTCCGCCTCGACGATGTCCATCACGTCATCGAAGGTGACGCGGCCGATCAGGCGGTCGACGGGATCGACAACCGGCAGCGAGACGAGATTGTAGCGCGACATGAGCCGCGCGACTTCCTCCTGGTCCAACACCGCCGGCGCCGCCGCCAGCGGTGGCTCGGTCACGGAGCGGATCGGCGTGGTCGGCCTCGAGACGATGAGGTCCTGCAAGGATACGGTCCCACACAACTTGCCGTCATCATCGACTACGAACACGGAGTAAAAGCTCTCACCGTCGGCGACCTGGGTGCGGATCGCCTCGATCGCCTCGGCCACCGTCGCGCTCTCCCGGACGGCGACGACATCGGTAGTCATGATGCCGCCGGCCGACTCCTCGTCGTAGGCGAGCAGCCCACGCAACTCCTCGGCCTCTTCCAGCGGCAGCTGGGCCAGCACCTCGCGCTGCTTCTCGAGCGGGAGGTCGCCAATGATATCCGCTGCGTCGTCCGCCGACAGCTCGAGTATCAGCTCCGGGGCCCGTTCGGGCTCGGCTATGAGCAGTTCTTCCGGGTGCTCCTCCTCCTCCATCTCGGCCAGCGTCTCGGAGAGGAGCTCGTCCGGCAGGACACGAATGACGGTCGTGCGTTCCTCTTCGTCGAGCGATTCGATGAGGTCGGCGAGGTCGCTGGGATGGAACGCCTCGAGGTAACGGCGAAGAGCCTCCGTCTCGCCCGCCTCGAGGAGCTGGAGCACGCGCTCGACGTTCAGCTCGGCAGCCTTCTGATCGCCCAGCGTGCCACCGGCGCCCTGACTAGACATCTCTCGCACCCAGCTGCCGTGCCAGCTCCGGGGTCACCGCACCGGCCGAGACCACGAGCTTGAAGCCCTCTTCCACAGTCATGTCGAGGCGCCGCACATGAGTGCGTGGCAGGAACACGATGTACCCCGAGGTCGGGTTGGGGGTGGTGGGCAGGAATATCGACACCGCATCCGCCTGAGCCGCGTCGCTGATCTCGTCGGCCGCCTCGCTGGTCAGGAAACCGATCGCCCAGCAGCCGGGGCGCGGGTACTCGACCAGCACACACGCCTTGAAGAACTTGCGATCTTCGCCCACGATCTGCTCGACGATCTGGCTCGCCGCGCTGTATATCGTCCGGGTCAGCGGGAACTTCTTGAGCCAGTCACGGCTGAGCGCGATGAATTCGCGACCCACCGCCTGATGAGCGGCCCAGCCCACGGCGATCACGATCGCGATCAGTACGACGAGCCCCAGGCCCGGGATCCGAATGCCGATGACGTTGAACAGGCGCCCCAGGATCCTGTCCAGGTTGGCGAAGATCCACCAGAGCACGTACGCCGTCACACCGACCGGCGCGATGACAACGATGCCGGTCAGGAAGTAGCGTCTGATCAGCTGAAAATTGGTCTTCTCTTTCGCCATAAGCGATCCACCCGGCCTAACTCTATTCAGAAGCGGGCAATCCGTCTACAGTAGCGCGTCGCAGCTCGGGCGTCGAAAATCGAATGCCGAGAAGCGAGCCGAGAATAGACAGTCGGCTGTCTCTTGTCGGATGTCGACTACAATATCCGGGAGAGGATCTCCTCCTGACGCTGGAACATCTCGCTCTCCGTGCGCCCCGGGCCCTCGGGGTGGTCGTGGCCGAGTACGTGCAGGACCCCGTGTACGACGAGCCTCAACAGCTCCTCGCGCAGCTCGACCCCGTACTCTCGTGCCGATTCTTCGGCCACGGCGGGGCAGATGTAGACGTCCCCCAACGGATCCGCCGGCTCGGCCAGGTTGAAGGCGATGACATCGGTGGGACCCGTTTGCCCGAGGTGGGCCTCATTGAGGGCGGCCATGGCGGCCGAATCGAGGAAGGTGATCGAGATCTCCCCATCCTCGATGCCTTCCGTGCCTGCCGTCAGCATCACCGCCCGCTCCACGTCGGCCGCCTCGAGGACTGGAACGTCTTCCGTCCTGTTGGCGTGGACGACGAGTCCGGGCGGGGTCACGATGCGCCGGGAACCGCCGGTTCCTCCGCCTCGGCAGCCTGACTGTTCTGCAAGGGGTAGTCGAGGCGGTGGTGGTACATGCTGGTGAGCACCTTCACGAACTGCTGCTTGATGATGTCGATCTCGCGCATGGTGAGCGGCGCCTCGTCGAGCTGGCCTTCGGAGATCTTGAACCCGACGATCCGATCGACGAGCTCGGCGATCCTTTCGGGTGTGGGATCCTGGAGCACGCGTGCCGCCGACTCGACGGAATCGGCGAGCAGAACGATGGCCGTCTCCTTGCTCTGTGGTTTGGGACCGCCGTAACGGAAATCCTTCGCGTTGGGCTCGACTCCAGGCTCGAGCTCCATAGCGCGGTCCCAGAAGAAGCTGATCTTCTGGGTCCCGTGGTGCTCGCTGATGAACGCCTTCACCGTGCCGGGCAGCCGGGCTTCCTCCGCCAACTCGAGACCGTCGTCAACGTGCTCGCGTACTATGCCCGCACTCGTGACAGGCTTGAGCTTGTCGTGTGGGTTGCGACCCGGCGGTTGATTCTCGACGAAGTACTGCGGCTTCTTCACCTTGCCGATGTCATGGTAGTAGACGCCCACGCGCACCAGCAATGCGTTGGCGTCGATCTCGCGGGCCGCGGCCTCCGCCAGATTCGCCACATTGATCGAGTGCGCATACGTGCCCGGCGCCTCCAGCGACAACCGTCTCAAGAGCGGCCGATTGACGTCTGCCAGCTCCAACAACGACTGGTCGGTCGTGATCTTCGTGAACGTCTCCGCCAGCGGCAGGACTCCAACGGCGAGCAATGTGCAGCCGACCCCATTCACCGTGCCCCAGAACACGCTCACTACGACTTCCTCGGTGTTCTGGAGACCCATGAGACCGAGGCTGAAGGCGGCCAATATGTAGGTGCCGGCGATGACCGCGGCGAACGTCCAGGTGTGGGCGCGCCGTCGCAGGAACCTGCCGCTCAACGCGGCCGCCGCTCCACCCATCACCGTAAAGAACGGCACGACGATTCCAGCGAACGCCGGGCCTGCCGAGATCAGGGCCACGAGCACGAACACGGCAAGCAATGCCAGCACGCCGTCGTAGAGAGTGGCGATCGTGAGCGCGGCGAACGCCGTCGGGATCAGCTGCCACGCCGCCTCGGTTCTCGCGAGTAGCGCCGCCGCTCCACCCACCGCCAGGATGAGGATCCAAATGAGGGTCAGCGAGCGGCCGGAGGCGTAGACCTCGGGGCGGAAGTACTTGATGACCAGGCCCAGAACGGCCAGCAACAAGAGGTTGTACAGGAAGCTGCCGACGTCCGCCGGCCAGTCACGCCCGCCCTCTTGCTCGCCGAGGTGGTCGCGCAGCGCCAGGAGTCGTTCCCGTTGCTCGGCGCCCACCCGCTCGTGCGCCGCCACGATCATCTCGCCCTCCAGCACCTCGTACTTGACCGGGTTGACCGCACGCTTCGCCTGGTCCTGGGCCGCTTCTGTCGACTCCCGGTTGAGAACGATGGTCGGCTGCGCGAAGCGGACGGCTATGTTGTGGAGCAGGCGGCGCCCGTCCACACCGACCTCGGCCGGCGACAGCGAGCCGGCATTCTCGAAGAACTGCTGCATCGTGGTAAGCGAATCCCCGCCTACGAGCCTACCACTGCCGCTCCCAGCCGAGCGTACGATGACTGCGCTGGAGGCCACATCGCCCAGGTCGGCAGCCCGCACGACGCCGGGCCGCAGCAGCCGCCGGAACGCCGATTCGATCGCACGCTCCAGCTGGCCACGCGGCTCCGACCCGACCAGCAGCCCCACCTGGTCCTCAGATGCCGCGATCCTGTACTGGTCGAGCAGCGCGTGGACGGCAGCGCGCTGCTCCTCCCGACTCGCCGCATCGGAGACGGCGGCCTCGACGGAATCGAAGAACGCCGCCGCCGCGGCGAACGAGCTGTCAGCCAGCTCGGGCCAGTGGTCGAAGATCGGCACGACGCCGGCGGCGGCCTCCGCCCGCGCCTGCGTCATCTCCGCCTCCGACATGTTGACCGGGAAGCTGACCGGCGCGATCACGTCCTCCGGCGCCACCATCCCATCCTGAAGCAGGACGACGTTGCGAGCCGAGCCACGGGGAAAGACGAGAACGATGGTGATCGCCGCGGAGACCAGCAGCAGCAGGCGGTAGCCCTGACTGAATCGCCGTGTCAGGACCTGGACACCGCGGCGCCTCGACAGCTCACGCATCAGATAGCGTAGCCGGACCGTTGTCTTGCTCTTTCGACCCGGGGTCATTCGCGCTCCTGAAGGTCCTCGTTGCCCGGACTGCCCCGGGCGTACGCCTTGATGATCTCCTTGACCAGCCGGTGGCGGACCACGTCCACCTCGGTCAGGTAGACAAAGGATATCCCATCAATCCCCTGCAGAATTCGCTCGACCTCGAGTAGCCCGGAATCCTCACAGCGCAGCAGGTCGATCTGCGTCTTGTCGCCCGTGATCACCGACTTCGAGTTGAGGCCGAGACGCGTCAGGAACATCTTCATCTGCAAGGTGGTCGTGTTCTGGGCCTCATCGAGTATGACGAACGCATCGGAGAGCGTGCGGCCCCGCATATAGGCGAGCGGCGCGATCTCCAGCGTCCGGTTCTCCAGTGCTCGGCGCAGCTGTTCCGGTGGCATCATGTCGCCCAGCGCGTCGTAGAGTGGCCGCAGGTAGGGATCGACCTTCTCTTCCACACTGCCCGGCAGGAAGCCGAGCTGCTCGCCGGCCTCGACGACGGGGCGAACGAGGACGATGCGGCGCACCCGCTTCTTGTGGAGGGCATCCACCGCCATGCCTACGGCGAGGTACGTCTTGCCCGTTCCCGCCGGCCCGATGCCGATCACGATCTCGCTGCGGTTGATCTCATCGATGTAGAGCTTCTGACCGGCTGACTTCGGGGTAATGATCTTTCGCGAGCCCGGCAGAATGATCTTGCTGCCCTCGAGGGCGCCGGGGGTCAGCCCCTCGGTCTCGGCCGCCACATCGAGGAAGCGTCGGATATCGCTCACCGCGAACGGGGTCTCCATGCGAGCGAGATCGATCATGTGTCGAGCGACGGGAACGCAGCGTTCGACGTCGCTCAGCGATCCCGAGAGGACGACCTGGTCGTCCCTCAACACGACACGGCATCCGCAGAGCCGCGCCAATTCCTGCAGGTTGGCATCGTTGACGCCGGCCAGAATGAGCTGGTCGGCGCCCTCGGCCGCCAGGCGATGTTGTACGATCTGTGACGGATCCGTCGACTGATCAGGCATCGGGCCGCCCAATTTGCTTGATCCCCAACCCAGCCAGCTCGTCATCGTCAACCGGGGCGGGCGCGCCCTCCATGAGCGCGCGAGCCGCCGTGGTTTTCGGGAACGCGATGACCTCCCGCAGCGATGAGGCGCCCGCCAGGTGCATGACGACGCGATCGAGGCCTATCGCGAAGCCGCCGTGCGGCGGCGCGCCGTACTTGAACGCCTCCAACAGGAAACCGAACTTTCGCTGCGCCTGCTCGGGCCCGATGCCGAGGACGGCTAGCACCCGGCGCTGCAGGGCCGGGTCGTTGATGCGGATGCTGCCACTACCGAACTCCGAGCCGTTGTAGACGAGGTCGTAGGCACGCGAGCGTATCGACAGCGGGTCACTATCCAGCAAATCCACGTCCTCGGGGTTGAGCCCGGTGAACGGGTGGTGGCTCGGCACCGGCTCGCCGGTCTCGGGGTCACGCTCGAACAGCGGGAACTCGGTGACCCAGAGGAACCGGTCACCCTGTTCCACCGTGTCCATGACCGAGCCGAGGTGGCGCCGCAGCGCGTCGAGCGCCGCGTTCGCCTTCAGGTCGGGACCGGCGATCACCACGATCAGGTCACCGTCTGTCGCGTCGAGGCGTCCCTTCAGCGCGTCCAACTCCGCCTCCGAGAGCTTCGGACCGAACCCTCCCTGTGCGCCGGAGCCGCTGACCTTGGTCCAGAGTGCGCCCGGGATACCGGCGCTCTGTGCCAGCTTGTCCAGCCCGTCGAGCACCTTGCGGGAGAGCTTTGCGCCGCCGGGTACCCGGAAGCCGCGCACCCTGCCGCCCTCCGCGATGGCGGCTCGGAAGATCCGGAATTCGGTGCTCCGCAACGCATCGCTGAGGTCGCGCAGCTCCAAGGGGATGCGCAGGTCCGGCTTGTCCGTGCCGTAACGCTCCAGCGCATCGCGATAGGACATGCGCAGGAAGGGCCGCTCGACCTTGCGACCGGCAACGTCCTGCCACACCGCCGCCATCACGATCTCGATGACCGCCCAGACGTCGTCTTCGGTGACGAACGCCATCTCGACGTCGAGCTGCGTGAATTCCGGCTGCCGGTCGGCGCGCAGATCTTCATCGCGCAGGCAGCGCGCGATCTGGAAGTAGCGATCGAAGCCGGACACCATGAGGATCTGCTTGTAGAGCTGCGGCGACTGTGGCAAGGCGTAGAACTCGCCGGGGCTCACCCGGCTGGGCACCACGTAGTCGCGGGCGCCCTCGGGTGTCGGTCGTGTAAGCATCGGCGTCTCGACATCGACGAACTCCAGTTCGTCGAGCGCGCGGCGGATCGCCTGGAAGACGCGATGCCGCAGCACGAAGTTGCGGAGCATCTCGGGACGTCGCAGGTCGAGGTAGCGATAGCGCAGTCGCAGCTCCTCCGAGGCCAGCTCCTCGTCCGCACCGTAGGCGACGAGGATCGGCGGCGTCTCGGCCGGCGCCAGCTGAACGATCCGGTCCACCTTGACCTCGACTCCGCCGGTCGCCATGTCGGGATTCACCGCCTCCGGCGGCCGGGCCACGACGTTGCCCTCGATCGCGATGACGACTTCAGAGCCGATGCGTCTCGCACTCTCCATCATGTCACTCGTCAGCAGGTCGGGATCGCACGATACCTGCACGATGCCGTTGCGATCACGCAGGTCTATGAATATGAGGCCGCCGAGATCCCGGCGCCGATGGACCCAGCCTGCCAGGCGGACCTTCGTGCCGATATGTTCGGACCGCAACTCGCCCGCCATGTGAGTGCGATAGGAGGTGCTGTACAGGGAAGCCGTCATGCGGTCAGCCAATCGCTAAAGGTGTGCGGTATCAGCCCGGCGCGTCAGTCGCTCGTCACGGATGGGGAGGAGGAACCGGACGTGAAGGTCTGAGCGACGTTTTCTTTCATCAGATGGCCCTCTCGGCCTCTCTCAATATCTGACAGAACCGCTCGGCATCCTCCGCCGACATGAGTCGCCGGCGGGTGGACTCCTCGCGCGACAGCCGGCAGATACGGCTCAATAGCCGAACCTGCGAAGCCGCCGCAGCCTCCGGTCCGAGGATCAGAAACAGCAGTCGCACGAGCCCCGCATCCAAGGCGCCGAACTCCACAGGTTCCCGGCAGACGCCGGCGGCCATCAGGATCGCGTCGAGGCCGGCGATCTTCGCGTGCGGGAGCGCGATCCCCTCACCGATTCCCGTACTCAGCACCTCCTCACGCTCCCAGACGGCCTGGCGGATCTCGTCGCGTCGCGCCTCGAGCCCCGCCGAGCGGGCGAGGTGATCCACGAGCTCGGCGAGGATGCTCTCCTTGTCGCGGCCCTCCAGCGGTATCTTCACGCGCTCGGGGGCCAGCAGGTCGCCGACCCGCAAGACGGTCTGATCCCCGGCGGCGCTGCCGGCCCCGCTCTTCATGCTCCCTCGCGACCTGGACATTGGCGCTAGTCACGACGAAATCCCAATCGCTAAAGATAAGAGCGCCCCTGAGGCCCATCAACAAGACTACCCCGGCCACAGACGTCGCGCCGCCCGCTTGATACGCTGCCACCACAGCGGCGCCCCTCGCGCCTGCGGCTCGAGGTTGCGCGGCTCGAATTCGCCGCCCCAATCTGATCCGAGGATCACGGTCACGTCCAGATACAGATTCGCGTCGCGCTGGTGGAGCACACGGTGGAGCCCCAGGACGTCGGCGACGCGCCGAGCGGGCTCCAGATCGTCCAGTCGGGCGATGGCCACCGAGCTATCCCGGTCGAACGGCTCGAGGTTGCCGTAATAGACGACGTCGAAGTCGAGCTCGCGCAGCCGTTCGGTGGCACGAACGGCCAGCCGATCCACACCGGCACCGTTGAGAACCTCCACCCGGATGCGCCGGCCATCCCAGTGCCCCTCCGGCGGTTCGACGGCTAGCGGTGCCTCGTGCCGGACCTCGAGCCAGAGCGAGGCGACGAACGCTCCGACCACCAGGAACACCAGGGCGAGCACGACGGTCCGCAGGCGGCTACTCACGTCCCCCCCGGCTCTCCTGCAGCTCGTTCCAGAACGCGACCGTCTCCTGGCGCAGAGGCCTGCCACGATCCAGGACTTCCTCGATGCGCAGGGCACAGACGCGCCTCAGTACGGGGTCGGGTTCGTGGGGGAGCGCGGCGCGCAGCACGGCGTTCTCCACCGGCGCATACGGTCGCCCGGGCTCGAGGTAATCCGCCAGATAGAGATAGCGGCCGAGGGCGCCCCAGCCCCCCTGGCCCAGACTGTGGTAGCGGATCGCGTCGAGCAGCTCCCCGTCATCGACGCCCTGCTCGGCGAGCCGCGCCGCCGCTGCGGGCCCGTGCTGTACCGGTACCGGATAGTCGGCTGCAGCCGCGGCGAGCGATTCGCGGTCCGCATCACGCAACGCGTCGTGCAACCAGCCGGCGGCCGCCCAGCGCAGACGATCGCTCTCGTCCAGGCCGAGCTCGGCCGCCCAGCGCGCCAGCAACTCGGCCACCGCGGCGAGATGAGGCATCCGCTCGGCCCGCACGCGGGCCCAGTCCGGCAACTGGCCGGCGCCCGCAGCTACGATGATCGGGTGCAACTCAGAGCTCAAAGTTCGAGTCTCGATGTTCGGCTTTCGATTGTTCGCCTCAAACGCCGGTGCTGTCCACCGTCACACGAGCTTCGCCAGGCCCCGGTCCGGCACCCCGAGCACCGCATTGTCGATGAGCCGCGTAAGGCCGACTCGAGCCGCCACCGCCACGACCGAGCGCTCGTCCGCCTGCTCGATCGGCTCCAGCTCGTCGGCGGACACGATCTCGACGTACTCGACCTCGACACCGCCGGCGGCCTTCATGGTATCCACGACGGCCTGGCGGATTGCCGCCGCATCCCGTTCCCCCGACCTGAAGGATCTCACCGCCCCCGCGAGGCCTCGCGAGATGCTCAGCGCTCGCCGCCGCTCTTCAGCCGACAGGTACTGGTTGCGCGAGCTCATGGCGATGCCGTCCATCTCACGTACCGTGGGTGCCACTTCGATACGCACCGGCATATCGAGATCGGTGACCATCTTCCGGATCAAAACCGCCTGCTGAAAGTCTTTCTGGCCGAAGACGCCGAGGTCGGGCTGAACGATGCCGAACAGCTTGCAGACAACGGTCAGCACGCCCTCGAAGTGGCCCGGGCGGCTGAGGCCGCACAGCCGATCGGCGAGACGCCTGGGCGTGACGGTCACGGTCAATTCGCCCGGATAGAGCTCGCGGTCGTCGGGCGCGAACACCAGGTCGACGCCGCGTTCTTCGGCGAGACCCAGGTCGCGCTCCAGGGCGCGCGGGTAGCGGTCGAAGTCCTCCGACGGACCGAACTGTAGCGGGTTCACGTAGACCGACATCACGACGTGGTCGGAGAGCTCGCGGCATCGATCCACCAGGCTGAGATGCCCCTCGTGGAGGAATCCCATGGTGGGAACCAGGCCGACGCTGCGCCCGCTATTGCGGGCCCGCCTCACTTCTTCCCTGACCTCGGAGATCGTCTTGACAAGCTTCACGGCAGGAATAGCGCGCTTTCTTCACTCGTAGGAGTGTTCGGGCCCAGGATAGACGCCCTCTTTGACTTCGCGCACGTAGTCGGAGACCGCCCCGCGGACGCTGGCGGCCAGATCGGCGTAGCGCTTGAGGAAGCCGGGGCTGAAGGCCTCGTTCAGGCCCAGCATGTCGGGGAGCACGAGAACTTGCCCGTCGCACTCGGGGCCGGCCCCGATCCCGATGGTTGGAATCGGAACGGCACGGGTGATCGAGCCGGCCAACGCCCTCGGGAGCATCTCCAGCACGATGCTGAAACACCCTGCGTCAACCAGGCGCGCGGCGTCGGACATCAACCCCTCGTGCTCCTCCGCGACCCTGCCGACGAGGCGATAGCCGCCGAGCTTGTGAACGGACTGCGGCGTGAGGCCCAGGTGCCCCATCACCGGTATCCCCGCGGCGACCAATCTGCCGATGGTTCGCGCCATCTCTTCGTGGCCACCCTCCAGCTTCACCGCCTGTGCGCCGGTCTCCTGCAGCACGCGGCCGCAATTGCGGATCGCCTCCTCGGCCGAGACTTGATAGGTGAGGAACGGCATGTCGACGACGAGGAGTGCCCGCTTCAGTCCGCGGCGCACGGCCTTCGCGTGGTAGATCATCTGCTCCAGGGTGACGGGGAGGGTCGATTCCTCGCCGGCGACGACCTGGCCTAGCGAGTCGCCGACCAGCACGCAGTCGACCCCGGCCTGGTCGAGCAGCCCCGCCATCAGGAAGTCGTACGCGGTGAGCACGGCGATTCGCTCGCCGCGTCTCTTCATGGCGACGAGCTCGAGCGTCGTGATACGACGCCGTGCCTGCTTCGGGTCTGAAGGTTCGTTGGCCATCACGGCTGAGATGTTAGCGCCGTCGATTCCGAAGTGTCAAACCGGACGGGGTCGTACCTCATCTGAGAACCAAGAACTTGCCGTACCTCCGCTCGCGGCCCACCCGGATGATGTAGCCGTAGACACCGCTGGCGACCGGTCGGCCGTCCGCCAGCAGACCGCTCCAGCGGAACGGCTCGACCGGGACCTGCGGAGGGTATTCGCGCCGCTCCGTGTAGAGCAGCCGGCCGGCGATCGTGTAGATCTCCAACCGCACCACCAGCGGCTCGCTGCCCCGATCGGCCAGGAACGGCAGGCTGATCTCACCGCCCGCCCCGGGATCGAACGGGTTGGGATAGGCCGGCAACAGAGCGAGGACGCCCGATCTCCCCGCGCCGCCATACGCGTCGCCGGCGAACGCCCGAGCGCTGTCCAGCGCCAGGCGCAGCGTCGCTCTCGAGCCGGCGATCGCGGCCACGAACGTCAGCGGCTCGCCCGGCGCCAGCGGCCCCACCGTCAGCAGCTGCGCCCAGTCGGCGATATCGCCGCGCGAGACGACCGGACCGCCGAGGCGCATGAGACGCGCCTTCTCCGCGTCGGTGAAGCCGCCCAATCGCGCCAGGACACCGGCATCGGGCCCGATCAGGTAGAAGCCGGCCCCCGGCGTGCCGAGGGGAACGGCGGCGTGGGTCGCCGGTGGCCGCGGCTGGACCGCCAATGCCGCCCAGGGCCCACTGGAATCGGCCGCCGTCATCACCGAGGCGGCGAGCTCCGCGTCCCAATACACGCTGTCGCGCCCGCCCAGGTCCCAGTCGAGCAGAACACCTGCCAGCGGGAGCCCTCCGCCTGTGTAGTCGACCCGCACCGCGAGCGCCGCGAAGGCCGCGCTATCGCCCACCGCGACCAGATTCACCGACTCGTGGACCGTCGCGCCCAGCGGGTTCAGCGCCCGGTCGTCGCTGAACTCGAGCTCGGCGCCGCCACCGGCGGCGACGATCTCCAGGTCGCGCCAGTCGGTGTCGGAGCCGACCGGGTTCCGTTTCAGCGACGGTTGCTGTAGGACATCGACGTAGGCGGCATCCGAGACGCGCTCACCGTCGCCGAACAGGAAGGCACCCGCGGTCAGCCAGTCACCACCCAGCATCTGGAAGCCGGGCTCCCCGGCTACGCCGCCGAGACGGCCGCGGGCGTCGAGTGAGAAGCGGACGTCGCCGTCCTCGAGCACGACTGCTGTCGCCGTCGGTGCACCGAGCGGGAGCGCGAGGTCGAGGATCGCGTCGCCGCTCTCGAGACGCAGGCTCGGGGGCGCGCCGGACACCAGATCGCCGGGGGTCCCGGCGAAGGTTATCGTTCCGCGGCCCTGCGCTCCGATCATCGGCGCCTGGGCACGTGCCAGCGCCGAACCGCCGGGGCTGCGCCTCAATTCCGCCGAACCACCGGGGAACGCGGCCCGACCCCGGTTGTGCAATTCCAACTCGAGCGAGCCCAGGATCGAGTCCCAGGACCAGGTCGTCACGGCAAGCCGTACGCCGCCCAGGCCGCCGATCCGCTCCGCCGCCGCCATGAGATCGAGAAATCCGGCGCCGCTGCGATTGTCGAGACCCGGGGGCGGCATGTCCTCGGCGGTCGAGAACAGGGCGGCCTTGAGCTCGGCGACCCCCGCCGCCGGGTTCAGCCCACGCAGCAGCGCCAGGGCGCCCGCGGCGTGAGGAGCAGCCCAGGAGGTGAATTCGCCGGACCTCGCGAGCACCGTACCCATGTGCGGGCCGAAGTTCCGCACCACGGGGACGACGCCCGGGGCGACGATCTCGGGCTTCACCGCGCCCGGCGCGCACGGCGACGGACCACCCAGGCTGTTCTCGGAGACGACGATTTCGCCGCCGTCCAGTACGGCGGCGCCGACGGCGAACGCGTTGAGCAGCAGATCGGCCCGCTCCGCCGGACCCGCCACCGTCTCGAAGCCCGACGAGACGTTGCCGGCGGCGAAGACGACGACGACGCCGGCCGCCTCGAGCGCGTCGATCGCCCGGTCGAACGGACCGTCGCAGCCACCCGGCGGAAAACCCCACGAGTTGTTCAAGACGTCGGGTACCTCGGAGACCGTGGCCGGGTCACCGTCAGGATCGAGGACCCACTGCATCGATTGCAGAAGGACGGAGCTGCGGGTGTAGGTCACGCCGCCGAACCGCTCGAAACCGTTCGCCGCCACCCACTCGGCGCCGGGCGCGACCCCCGTCACCGCCTCGAGATCCTCCTGCACGACGTACCGCTCCGCCAGCACCTGAAGCGTGTCGCCCGGCTCGAGGCTGCCGACCGCGATAGAGGCGACGATCGTACCGTGCCCGGCAGCCGCGGTGAGATCGTCATCCACCGGGGTCACGCTGAGCCCCCACGGGTCGAACCACGCCTCGGTCGGCGACGCGCGATTCCCGAGCCATTTCCGCCACAGCAACGGGTGCGTCCCGTCCACACCGCTGTCGATGATCGCGACCACCGTCCCCTGACCCGTGGCGCCGGCGGCCCAGAGCTCGGGCGCACCGATCGCCTCGAGCCCCCAGGGCAGACCGCCGTCGGGATTCTGCAGCGCTACCGGCGAGCCCGGCGCCCGCACCGCCGCGCCGGTCGGGTCGGCCGCCAGCTCGACCTCGACGAGCCCGTCGTAGTGGATCCGCTGAATACCGGGAAGAGTCTCGAGCGCCCGGATCTGCGACGACGTCAGCTGGGCGGCGACCGAGCCGCCGATCCAGAGGACCCGGCCCGCACCCATGTCCGCCGCCAGGTCGGCCGACAGGCTGGTCCGCAGCCGCTCCACCGAGCTCGAGTAGAGGTCCGCCAGGTTCGACGCGTGCTCCGCGGCCCGGAAATCACGATCTGGCGCCAGCGGGTCCGGCGGCCTGAGCCGCGCCACCTGCACCAGCACGGGTAGGCGCTCCGCCGGCGCTACCCGCCCGAGCGCCCGCTCGAGCTGCGGGGTGACACCCGATCGCGCCTGGCCCGACGCCGGCCGCGCACCAGGCCAGAGCCCGGCGGAAGCCAGCGTTCCACCGGCTGCCGCTGCCGTGGCGACCGCTACGACCTTCCAGCTCAGAGATCCGAGTCGCACGCCCTGCCCCTTCCGCAGACGACCGGTTATCGAGGATGACATCTTCGCCGCGCCGCAGGTCCACGATCAAGGGGCCGACCCACGAGATGCAAGACGCCGCGACGCTCGCCACTCGGCGAACCGTCGCGGCGTCTCACCCGTCAATGCCACTCAGGCGACGTAGTCGGAGACCGTGATGCTGTACTTGTCCGGGTCCGTCGTCTTCACAATCGTGCGCACCGGACGACCCGTCGCCGGGTCCTCCTCCGACAGATCGACCAGCGGCGGTTCCGGTAGCTTCCGCCCGCTGGCATCCGAGACGACCCGCACCAGAGGGCGGTGCAGTTCCTCCGGGTTCGGGCTCGGCGCAACGACGACGGCCAGCTCACCCGTATCCAGGATGCACAGCGTGCCCACCGGGTAGATGCCCATCATGTTGACGAACGCCTTCACGATCGTGGCATCGAATCCGCGCGACGGGTTGTCCCGCATCTCCCTCAGGACCTCGTCGGGCGGAAACGGTATGTACTGGTAGCTCCGCTTGCTGGTCGCGGCGTCGAACGCGTCGGCCACAGCCACGATCCGCGAGAAGAACCCCAGCCAGCGGTCCCGAACCACCCGCGGGTAACCGGTGAAGTCGGTCCGCATGTGGTGCTCATAGGCGGTCAGCATCGCCCGGTAGGGCGGCTCCTCGAACCCGTGCAGGTCGAAGAGGAGGATCAGGCCGAACTCCGGGTGCTGACTCATGACCCGCCACTCTTCCTTGTCCAGCCGGCCCTCCTTGTTCAGCACGCTGAGCGGGACGCGCGACTTGCCCACGTCGTGGAACAGAGCGCCCAGACCGAGATCGAACAGCTGATGCCTGCTGAAACCGAGCTTCTGGCCCAGCGCGACCGACAGGATGCAGACGTTCACCGAGTGCGTGAACGTGTACTCGTCATAATCGCGCAACGTCGTCATTCCCAGCATCGCCGCCTCGTCATGCAGGACCTGGTCCACGATCCCCAGTACAACGCGCTTGACGCGACGCCCGCTCCACGCCTTGCCCAGGCGAACGCTGGTCATCACATCCTTCACGACGCTGACCGAACGCGCATACGTGCGCCGCGCCGCCTCCTTGGCCTCCTCGCTCAGACTCAGCGCCTCCACCAGCGCCGCCGCCGGACCCACCGCGATGTTCTCGACCCCCGCCTGCTGCGTGCGCTGCTGAATCGCCTCCAGCGCCTGCTGTGCAGCCTCTTCCGGCGCCTCTACCAGCAGCGACAAGAACGATGTCCACTCGCGGATATCCACCTGTGGGTTCACATCGATGGTGCCGACCCCATGCGCCTCCAGCGTCTTGCGAACGAAGACGAAACTGGCGTAGTTGCCGAGATCGAGCCGCAGCCGCACGTCGTTGAAGAAGACGAAGTCGCCGGCCAGGCGCACTTGCAGGCGCCCCTCGCGGTTGAGCGGGATCCGGGCGCTCGCCTCCACCTCGGCCAGCGCCCGCTGCACGACCTGGTTCTCGAGGGGATAGAGCCGCAACGAGCGCATCGTCGCATACAGCGCCGCCAGGACCTTGCGCCCTTCGCCGCTCAGCAGGGCGCTGGTGTCCTGGATCAGGCCATCCTCACCCCTCATCACCATCATCATCGGATTCGCTCTCCTCGGGCTCGCGACGCGCCGCATGTACCGCACTGAGAACCATCGGGTCCTTGTCCAGCTCCGCCACGTTCAGCTCCGCGTCCGCCTCCGCGCCGCCCACCAGGCCCAGCGCCCGGGCCGCGCAAGCGCGCATCTGGCTCGGATACTTGAACCATAGATAGCGACGCCCGTTCAGCATGCGGCCCAACAGCCGGATGCCCTTGGCGCCGGCGGCGCAGGCGTAGGCCTCGAAGAAGGCCAGCTGCTCCGTCAGGTCGCGCTTGCGCAGCTCGTTCCCTTTGATGAACGCCTCGAGCTGCTGCGCGCCCGGGCTGTACTTCATCCTGGCGACGCCCTTCGCCGCCGCCACCCGAACCTCGCGACTGCTGTCGGTCAGCGCACCCATGAGCGGGCCGCCCGCCATCGAGGTCCGCAGCGCCACCAGCGCCTCGACCGCGGCGAGCCGCACCTCCTGCTCCGGCCGCTTGAGCAGGCGCGAGATCGGTTCCGCCGTGCCACTCATCTTCAAGCGCCCGGCGATCTTCGCCGCCTCGGCCGCTACCCGCGGGTCCTCGGACACCACCAGCCCCGGCATCAGCTTCGGGTTCAATGAGGCCAGCCGGTCGAGCGTCGCCAGCAGCTGACCCCGTGCCTCCTTGCGGGCCACCAGCGGCAACGCCTGAATCAACACGACGATCGCCTCCGGCTTAAGCGCTCCCAGCAAAGTCGCCAGCGCCTCGCTGTTCGGATCGACCGTGCCGTCTTCCAGGATCTTGACCAGCTGCTCCAGCACGATCGGCTCGCTCAGCTCGCCGATGATGGCGTCCACCTCTTCCGTGACCGCCGCGTCTTTCTGTTTCTTGACGGCGATCCCCTTCAGCTCGGCGACGATGAAGGACGCCTTGGCGAAATCGCCCTCGGCTAGCACGCGCGGCAGCATCTGACGCAGGATGTCCACGACCTCGGCGCGCCGCTCCTCATCACCCAGCTCGTACTGGTCGAGGATCGCAACCGTCACATCCTGCTTCACCGCCCGCTCCCACTCCCGATGCAGCTCCTGCTGCAGATGCGCGACGTCGGTCTCGTCCAGGAAGTAGAGCGACGGCTCGAAGTCCTCGCGCAGCGTCGGCGTCTGTAGCTCTGGGGACAGCTCCAGCTCGGGCAGCGCCGGAAGCGTATCGTCGGCCTGCGACAGGTCCGGCGTGGGCACCGGCGGCTCATCGCCCAGTACATCGACGTACTCGTAGCGGATCAGACTGAAGTCGCAGTTCCACATCAGCGTCAGGAGATCGTCCTCGTCTTGTCTCAGAGTCCTCGAGAGGCGGAGGATGTCGATGAACTGGCGGAGCTCGTCCTCCTCCACGCCCGGCAATAGCTCGACCCGCCGGATACCGTCTCGGTAGAGCTGGAAGGCCAGGTTATCCTGTCCACCCAGCTTCTCCCGGTAGACCACGCTGTCCAGCCAGCGGATCTGGCTCTCGTAGATGGTCAAGTTGAGCGACGGAACCCGGTCCCATATCGCCGACAGGCGGCGCTTGAGGTCCTCAATGAACTGGTGCAGGAGAGGGTTGCCCTGAACGTAGAGCTGCGCCGCACGTACGGTCTTCACGAAGGCCGTGAGAAACTCCCGTACTTCCGTGTCGAGACCTTCGTCTTCGAGTTCCGGACCAGCGTCCGTTCCCGGACCGACATCCGTCTCGAATTCGGCGTCCAAATCGGCATCCAGATCGGGCAGATCATCCAGGAAGTTCTCATCCATCGGCGCTTCCCTTTCGGCGGCACACCGCCGTCAGATACCAGACCCGCTACCTCCGCTACACCCATCTCGTCCCTGCAAGGAACCGATGCCCCTGCCGCGCGAGCATCCCGGGCAAGCCTCTCGTTTTATGCTGGAACCTCCGCCGGCACAGGAGAAGACGCCGTCGAGCCAACGGCCTGCGATGACACTCCTATGACGGCCTGGGACTCGCGGACAAGGCAGGGGTAGGGGTCCGGACCGACAACCGCCAATAATATAGTGCCTTACCCCCTCTTTCGTCACCCGATCCCCAACCGTCCCGAATCGGCCCCCGGTCTGCCAAGGGCGACGACCCGGCCCGCGACCGGGCGGCCGGCCGCCGGGAGACTTCGCCGGGCTCGCGGCTCAGGCTCCGCTCAGACATAGAGATACGGCAGCCGGGACTTGCGCTTCGGTGCATTTTCGGGTATTGTAGCTTCGGCTCCTGTTCGGGAGGGCTGGCAACGGCCACGGCACAATGGAGGCGTCATGGCGCTGACGAAGCGGCAGCGAGAGATCCTCGACTTCATCGAGAGCTTTATCCAGACTTCAGGGTACTCGCCGAGTTTCGAGGAGATCGCCGACTTCTTCGGCTATCGTTCTCTGGCGACCGTGCACGAGCACCTCTCGAACCTCGAGCGCAAGGGCTACATCCGCCGCAACTACAACGAGAGCCGCTCGGTCGAGCCACTGGAGTCGGCGCGCCCGAAGGCGGTAGCCGCGGGGCTTCCGCTACTGGGTCTCGTTGCCGCCGGTGCGCCGATCGAGGCGATCGAGGACAGCGAGGCGGTGGCGGTGCCCGAGGACATGCTGACCGGGAGAGGGCCCCACTTCGTGCTGCGTGTGCGGGGCGACTCGATGATCGACGACCAGATCCGTGACGGCGACTGCGTCGTCGTTGACGGTCGCGAGGTCGCCGAGAACGGTGAGATGGTCATCGCGCTGGTGGGCGGCGATTCGGCGACCGTCAAGCGCTTCTATCGGGAGAATGATGGTCGCATTCGGCTGCAGCCGGCCAACGAGGACCATGCGCCGCAGTACTACAGCGAGGACGAAGTCCAGGTTCGCGGCGTCGTCGTCGGGGTCATCCGCAGGTACTGAAGTCAACATCCAGCATTCGATATCCAGCTCTCAGTAGCCGGGGGATGAGCCCGGTCGGAGTCCTATCCAGGCCGGGAGGAGCCGGGGGAGCGACGAGCGTGGCTGGTCTCAGCGACCCGGCTCCGACCCACCGGAGACCACCCGAGCATCTGGTCACTGGATGCCGGATATCGGATATTGATCTGGTATGCATTCAGGGCATCCAGCGGGACACTGGCGAGTCAAGCTGGTCTTGCACTATGACGGCCGGGACTTCTACGGGTGGCAGACGCAGAGCGACCGGCGAACGGTGCAAGGCGAGCTTTCGGCTCTTCTGGGCCGGCTCTGCGGCGCCAGCTCGCCGACCGTCACAGCCGCCGGCCGTACGGACCGCGGGGTCCATGCCACAGGGCAAGTGGCGAGCGCGCTGATACCGGGGCGCTTCGACGAGCGGGAGCTTCTCAGAGCGCTGAACGCGCTGGCGCCACCTGATCTCTGGATCGTCGCCGCCGAGCGCGTGCCCGAGTCCTTCCACCCGCGGTACGATGCTGCCTCCCGTACCTACGTCTACCGGGTCGGTGTAAGCCGTGAGTCGCGGTCGCCGTTCGAGCGTCGCTGGTGCTGGCCGGTCGGTCGCGCCTTGGATCGCGAGCGTATGAGCGCTGCCACGGTTCGCATCACCGGCGATCACGATTTCAGCGCTTTTGCGAAGTCGGGCCAGCCCGAGCGCGGCGAACGCTGTAACGTCCTGTCGGCGTTCTGGCGTGCGGCGCCGAGCCATGAAGGCATCCTCGAGTTCGAGATTACTGCCGACAGGTTCCTCCACCGCATGGTACGCTACCTGGTCGGGACGCTGGTCGAGATCGGCCTGGGATTCCGGCCGGTCGACGAGCTGGGCCGTCTGCTTGAGGGCGAGCCCGGCCTGACCACCGCGCCGCCGGCTCCGCCGCAGGGCTTGTTTTTGGCGCGAGTCGACTATACTACAGGTCATTCGGAGGATAGAGCTCGGGGGCAAGGGAGAGGCGAATGAAGATCTTCATCGACACTGCGGACATCCAGGAGATACGCCGGGCGGCCAGGGCCGGGCTGATCGACGGTGTGACGACGAACCCGTCGCTGCTGGCGAAGGTCGTGGGCGACGCCGACCTGGCCGACTACATGAAGGAGATCACCGATGCGGTGGACGGGCCGGTGAGCCTGGAGGTGCTGGCCACCGACTCGGACGGCATGCTGGAGCAGGGGCGCGATCTGGCCGCGCTGGCGGACAACGTGGTGATCAAGGTCCCGCTGACCGAGGATGGTCTGGTGGCGACGCGGCGGCTGCGCGCCGAGGGTATCGGTGTCAACGTGACGCTGTGCTTCTCGCCGTCGCAGGCGCTGCTGGCAGCCAAGGCTGGCGCCACGTTCATCTCGCCGTTCGTCGGCCGTCTCGACGACATCTCGCACGAGGGTATGGAACTGATCGCCCAGATCCGCGAGATATACGACAACTACGGGTACGACACGGAGATCCTCGTCGCCTCGATCCGCCATCCCCTGCATTTCGTGGAGTCGGCGATGATCGGCGCCGATGTCGCCACGATACCACCCGCGGTGTTGTGGAAGCTACTCGAGCACCCACTCACCGATCGTGGGATCGAGGCGTTTCTCAGGGACGCGGAGAGGGCGAAGATCGATATCCCGAAGACGCAGGAGGCAGAAGCATAACCGCACGGACAGACCAGGACCGAACCGGCGCCGGCTTCCGCGCCGGCTGGCTGGTGGGCCTCGCCGCCGCACTCGTGGCAGTCGGCTTCGTCGTCCTCGGTCCGCCCGCCTTCTTGGTCCAGGCGACCGAGCCGGAGCCTTCGACGACCGAGTCCGCCCCGTCTGCATCGCCGGCGGCTGAGGCGGAAACGCAAGCGGGCTACGACGCCGCCCTGACGCCGGCCCGGCGCACGCCCATCGTCGAGGCGGCGCGCCATGTCACACCCTCCGTGGTGAGCGTCAACGTAATCCGCCGCCAGCGGGTGGGCCCGCGATCGTTCTTCGAAGATTTCTTCGCGCCGTTCGGGACCGAGCGGGAGGTCGCCGGTCTCGGCTCTGGATTCGCCATCGCGGAGGGCGGCTACGTTCTGACCAACGCCCACGTGGTTCAGGGCGCCATCGAGATCGTCGTCTCGACCATCGATGGCGGCGACCATCCGGCGGAGTTGATCGGCAGCGACGAGCTGTCCGACGTCGCCCTCCTACGGCTGGAGGCCGAGATTCCCGTCCCCGAGTTCGGTGACTCCGACGGCCTGGTCATCGGCGAGCCGGCCATCGCCATCGGCAACCCCTTCGGCTATCTCCTGTCGAATGCCGAGCCCACCGTAACGGCAGGGGTGATATCGGGTACCGGCCGTCATATCATGCCGGGTGCTCTCGCGGGCTCCGGTGGCGACGAACAGACGATCTACGCCGACATGATCCAGACCGACGCCTCGATCAACCCGGGCAACTCGGGTGGCCCGCTGGTCAACGCAGACGGTCAGGTGATAGGAGTAAACTCGGCGATCTTCTCACGGACGGGCGGCTCGGAGGGGCTGGGGTTCGCGATCCCGATCAACCGGGCCCTGCGCATCGCCGGCCAGCTCCGCGACGGCGGGCGCGTGCGCCGCCCCTGGGTCGGTATCGATGTCGGACCCACAGAGAGTGACCCGACGGGACGCCGGCGCGGCGCCACCATCCTGAGGGTGGCCCCCGGCTCGCCAGCTGACCGCGCGAGGCTCGAGAAGGGGATGGAGCTGGTCGCCGTTCAGGGCCGTGACGTGAAGTCCCCCCTCGATTGGGAGGCCGAGCTGTTCAACGTCGCGCCGGGCGACCAGATCAGCCTGACGGTGCTGGACACACGCGGCGCGGAGCGAGACGTAACCCTTCCGGTCGAAGACCTCCCGTCGTTGCGCGCCGACCGCGTCGAGGTCCTCGAGGGCCTCGAGCTGATCACGCTCACACCGGCCATTCGCGTCGAGCGGGGACTACGTAGCGACCATGGCGCGCTGATCGTCAACGTCTCGGACTACGTCTCACAGCGGACCGGGCTGATGCAGGGCGACCTGATCTTCGCCATCAACCGCAGGCGCGTCTCGAGCGCCGATGAGGTGGCGGAGCTCCTCAGCTACCTCGCCGGTCGCGGCGGCATAGTGGTCTACTACGAAAGGGACGGATATCAGGGACGTACGTCGTTCCGGATAACGACAGGAGGATAGACGGGTGACGGCCGACTCGTATCAGAACCCGCTCATCACCCGCTACGCCTCGCAGGAGATGGCGGCCATCTTCGGGCCACGCTTCCGCGCCCGCATCTGGCGCGAGCTGTGGATCGCGCTCGCCGAGTCCGAGCGCCAGCTCGGCCTCGACATCAGCGAGGACGCGATAGCGGCGATGAGGGCCGGCATCGATCAGATCGATCTCGACCGCATCGCCGAGCTCGAGTCGGAGTCGCGCCATGAGGTGATGGCACACATCCATGCCTTCGGCGAAGTCGCGCCCGCGGCCAAGGGCGTGATCCATCTCGGCGCCACATCGGCCTTCGTGATGGACAACGCCGACCTGATCCAGCACCGCGAGGCACTCAAGCTGATCCGCCGGCGGATCCTCGGCGTCGTCGCCGCGCTGCGAGAGCAGGCGCTTGCCTACCGCGACGTCGCCTGCATCGGCTACACGCATCTGCAGCCCGCACAGCCGACTACCGTCGGAAAGCGGATCACGCTCTGGATGCAAGACCTGCTCCTCGACCTGGAGTCCGTGGAGTTCCGCCTGGAGAAGCTGCGGTTCCGCTCTACAAGGGGCGCTACCGGGACCGAGGCCTCGTTCCTGATCCTGTTCGACGGCGATTCCGAGAAGGTCGGCAGGTTGAGTGGCCTGGTCGCCGAGATGATGGGGTTCGGCGAGGTATACGGCGTTTCGTCGCAGACGTACACGCGCAAGGTCGACGCGGCATTGCTCGCGACGCTCTCGGACATCGCGCAATCGGCATCCAAGTTCGCCAACGACGTCCGCCTGCTGCAGAGCTTCGGTGAAGTCAAGGAGCCGTTCGGCAAGTCACAGGTGGGGTCCAGCGCCATGGCCCACAAGCGGAACCCGATGCGCTGTGAACGTATCAACGCCTTGGCGCGTCACGTCATCGTACTGGCCCTCGACCCGGCGATCACAGCGGCAGCACAGTGGCTCGAGCGGACACTCGACGATTCGGCGAACAAGCGGATCGCCGTGCCCGAGGCATACCTGGCAGTTGACGCCGTGCTACTGCTGTGGCATAACGTCGCCGCCGGCATGGACGTCTATCCCGAGGTGGCCGGTCGCCGACTCGCCGAGCAGCTGCCGTACCTGGCCGCGGAGCCCGTGCTGATGATCGCCACACGTCGCGGGGGCGACCGTCAGCAGCTCCACGAGGTCATCCGCCGGCACGCGATCGCGGCGGCGGAACAGGTGCGGCAGGGGAAGTTGAACGACCTGGTCGAGCGGTTGGCGAGCGACCCGGCGATCGGGATCGAGCGTAACGAACTGGAGAGGATCCTGACCCCCGAGGCTATGGCCGGCCGGGCGCCGGAGCAGGTAGAGCGATTCATCGCCGAGTGGGTCGATCCGGCGCTGGAGCGGTACAAGGACGAGATCAAGAACGACAGCCCAACCCTCAAGGTATGAGGGAAGCAACGGACGGGAAACGCGGATGACAGAACCGCTACGCGAAGTGCGATTGGACCTGCCCCTGGTGAAGGAGGGCAAGATCCGCGAGGTGTACGCGCTCGGTGACGAGCTGCTGCTCGTAGCCACCGACCGGCTGAGCGCCTTCGACGTCGTGCTGGACGAGCCGATCCCCCACAAGGGGACCGTTCTCACCCAACTCTCGCTCTGGTGGTTCGAGCGCACCGCCGACATCGTCGCCAACCACCTGATCACCGCGGAGGCGGAGGCGATCATCGAGCGACACCCACCGCTGGCGGAGAGCCGCTCACGTTGGGAGGGCCGCTCCATGCTCTGCCGCAAGACCGACCCTTTCCCCATCGAGTGCGTGGTTCGCGGCTACATTACCGGCTCGGCCTGGAAGGAGTATCGCGAGAGCGGCACGCTGGCCGGCGAACCTCTACCGCCCGGGCTGGTGGAAGCGCAGCGGCTCGATCCACCGATCTTCTCGCCGGCGACCAAGGCTACCGAGGGGCACGACGAGAACATCACGTTCGAGCGGGTCCGGGCGACGGTCGGGGTCGCGGTGGCGAACACGCTCCGCGATATGAGCATCAGCCTGTACGAGCGCGCCCACGACATCGCGGCCGAGGGCGGCGTCATATTGGCCGATACCAAGTACGAGTTCGGCGTCGGCAAGGAAGGCGAGATCCTGCTTATCGATGAAGTCCTGACACCCGACTCCTCGCGCTTCTGGCTCGTCGACCAGTACGAGGCCGGACACAGCCAGCAGTCCTTCGACAAGCAGCCGGTGCGCGACTACCTCGACCTGCTGGTCGCCAAGGGCGAATGGGATCGGATGCCGCCGCCGCCGCCAATGCCGCCCGAGGTCGTCGAGAACACTTCCAAGCGTTACCTTAGAGCGTATGAGCTGATCACCGGCGGACCGCTGCTCCCCTGAGCCGGCTGGAAGAAGTACGGAGATGCGAATTCCGCTTGCCCGCGAAGGCCTCCCATTCATTCTCAGCACCACAGGCGCGGCTGTCGTCCTGCTCCTGGCGGCTGCCTACGCGGGCGGTACTATCCTGTGGGTCGTGGCGCTGTGTCTCGCCGTCGTGGCGGCCGGCGTACTCGCATTCTTCCGCGACCCCGAGCGCCACGGTCCGAGGGGCGCCGACCTGGTCCTCGCGCCCGCCGACGGGAAGGTCATCGACATCGGGCTCGTCGAGGAAGCCTCGTTCATGAAGAGCGAGTCGCTGTGCGTGTCGATCTTCATGTCGCTGTTCGACGTCCACGTGAACCGCTACCCGGTGACGGGTGACGTGGAGCACCGGACTTACGATGCCGGGCGCTTCGAGCCGGCCTGGCGCCGTTCGGCCAGCCACTCCAACGAGCGAGCCTCCACCGGGATCCGGTCGTCGGGCCGCTCGGTGCTCGTCCGGCAGATCGCCGGCCTGGCGGCGAAGCGGATCGTGACTTACGCGGAGTTGGGTGAGCGGGTCGAGCAGGGCGAACGGATGGGCCTCATTCGCTTCGGCTCGCGGGTCGAGGTCTTTCTGCCCAAGGGCTCGATCCCAAAGGTCTCCGTCGGCCAGCGCGCGGTCGGCGGAATGACGGTCCTGGCACAGATGAGCGCCGCGTCGGAGGGAGCAGAATGATCAAGCGGACCGCCACGTCACCCGGTGAGCGCCGGCGGGGAATCGTCATCCTCCCTAACGCTTTCACCCTCGGCAATCTGTTCTTCGGCTTCTGGGCCATCATCGCGGCGCTGCGCGGCGACTTCAGCTTGGCCGCCTGGCTCATCGTCGTCGCCGCCGTCGCCGACGGACTCGACGGGCGCATCGCACGCTTCGCTCGCACCGGGTCGCCCTTCGGCACGGAGCTCGACTCGCTGGTCGACTTGGTCAGCTTCGGCGTCGCGCCCGCGATCCTCATCTACAAGCAGCTGCTCGAGATCGGCGATTGGAGCTGGGCCCTGGCTTTCATCTACGTCGCCGCCGTCGCCGTCCGGCTGGCCCGCTTCAATATCGAGCAGGGCGGCCACGCCCACCTCCACTTCCACGGCCTGCCCTCACCCGTCGCCGGCGTCACGCTGGCCTCCTTCTACCCGTTCAGCCAGACCGGCGTGTTCGAAGGGTATATCTCAGGCTGGCCATGGACTCAGCTGATCGGTGGTGGTATGATTGTCTTGGCCGGATTGATGCTGAGTCATGTAATCTATCCGGCAATTCCCCGCCTGAGCGTCCGAAACCCCAGTGGGCGCGCCGCGATCGCGCTGCTGCTGATCGCCGTGGCGCTGCTCATCTGGAACCCCCAGCTGGTCGTTTTCCCTGTCGCGCTGATCTACATAACCGTCGGCGTCGCGCGGGCCTTCGCACTGGGGCTACTGGATATCCTGCCCGACCGCGACCCGCTCAGTGAGGAGCTCAGCGCAGAAGACGAGGAAACAGAGACACGGGACTTGGAGTACGAAGACATGCGGCCGCATTGGGCGAAGGGCCCGAAGGAGCCGCAGGAGGGCTCCGGTCGCGGAGAATGACGAGTAGGCGATACGGTGCCGCGATCGTGAACAGAGGGGGAATGACATGAGCAACAGGAGAGCAGCGGGGTGGGCGATGGGGCTGGCGGCCATCCTCTTCATCGCC
>JASFTY010000006.1:0-27086 GCA_050050535.1 Gemmatimonadales bacterium
CGTATGCGTCGAAGCCGTCGAAGCAATATTCGTCCGGCACCTCCACACCTTCCTCTTCCCGGAGTGTCTCGCGACAGCTCTCCACCCGGTCGCGGAAACAGTCGGCCAGGGTGACGATCTCCAGGTTGGGCCCGGCGCTGAGGAAGTCGCGCGCGGCGCCCGTCCCGCGGCCGCCGCAGCCGATGAGGCCCGCCCTCAGCACCGGGCCGTCGGGCGCCTGGTCGAGCAGCGGCGGCCAGGGGTAGTCGGCGTACCGCTCGGGGACGCCGCCGCAGCCCGTGACCAGCGCCCCCATCGCCCCTGCCGCGCCGATCAGTCCGACGGTCTCGATGAACTCGCGTCGGCTGGGTCCGTCCTTCCTCTCGGTCATCTTAGTTCTCCTTCCTGCGTCAGCTCACGTACTACGCGAAATCCGATGTCCGTACAGTCGGAATACCACCAGATGCTCTTCGGGGCCTGCGGGTCGGTCATCCGGCACGCCTCGCCGCGGGTGCGGTCGCGGGCGGCCGACCGCAGGTCGGCGGGGTCGCTGCGGAACGAGCCGCCTCGCAGCACGTGCTCGGTCCCCGTCGCCGGCCCACGCGGGTCGACTACCGACGTCCCGCCCGCGCGCTGCCGGTAGGTGCCGGGCGCGTACCAGTCGAGGCAGAACTCGCGGACGTTGCCCAGCATGTTGACCAGGCCGAACGGGTTGGCGGCCACCGCCGACGGCGGCTGGGTGCGGCCTCCGCTGTTGCCGGCGTGGACCACGAAGCTGTCGAGGTCTTCCGTATCCGTTCCCAGGAGCCGGTTCCAGAACCGGCGCTCCGTGTAATCGTTCGGGTCCCCTTCGAAGAAATACGGGGTCTGGGTCCCGGCCCGGGCGGCGTACTCCCACTCGGCCTCGGTCGGCAGGCGGTAACGTCTGCCGGTGACCAGCGAGAGCCAGCGCGTGTACTCCTGGGCCGCGTGATGCGTCATGGTGATGGCCGGGCGCTCGCCCTTCCCCCAGCCCTGATCGGGCGGTACGTAGGGCGGCGTGGCGCCGGTGATGGCATCGACGCCGGCCGCTTCGGCGGCCGAACCGCCCAACCGTGTGAGGCGCGTATCGGTGCGGCCTTCCGCCCGCGTAGCTCGGTACCAGGCCTCGAACTCGTCCCAGGTGACCTCGACCCGCCCGATCCAGAAGGGGCTCACCGTGACCGAGTGCACGGGCCCCTCGTCGGCATCGCGGTAAGGTTCCGAGTCGGGGCTACCCATCTCGAACGTGCCACCGGGTATCGCCACCATATCGAACGACACGGTCGTGCCGGGGATGAACTCGGTGTAGTCGACGAACCCGTCTACCGTCGCCGGCGCGCCGAAGACCTCCGCCTCTACGATCTCGACCAGACCGAAATCGATCTCTTCCGCGGCGTCGGGGTCGTAGTGGCCCACATGGAGGTGACAGTTGAGGCAGCGCAGCTCATCGGACAGCCGCTCGTAGTGGAGATGCGCTTCCTCGCCTTTGTCTGTCAGCTCGACCGGGAACAGGTTGGGATGGCACTCGAGGCACGATTCGCGGAAGGTGTAGGTCCGTGCGTGCTCGAGCTGCGACCGCTCCTCCCAGTCGAACGACCCGCTGTCCTTGAAGATCGCACCGAAGGCATCGCGGATCCCCAGCCGCGCCTTTTGCGTCGCGTAGGCAACCCCGCGGGGCGGTAGATGGCACTCCACACAGTGCACCACCGTGCCGCTCTTCGTCGCGTAATGGGTCGACTGGATCCACGAGGATGTCGCCTGCGGATGCGTGTGGCACGCGTCGCAGAAACTGTCGCTCGAGGTGAGTGTGTTGCCGCCGCGGGCCAGGATCACCAGCACGATCCCCACCCCGACACCCCAGAGGAAGGGTCGGCGCAGCGCCCGCACCGGCGCGGCGGCCGCCGCTCCGATCGCTCTCCGAAACGTCCTCAACCAGCCCAAGGCACGTCTCACACACTCTGGAACGTCTGCCGCGCCCAGGCCACGTTACGCCGCGTGTCCTCGAGGAAGTGATCCTCGCGGCCGCTGGTCTCCAGCACCAGCCACTTGTCGTAGCCGATATCACTCAGCGCCGCCGCGGCGGCCGGCATGTCCACCATCCCCTCCGCGCGGCCCAGGAGCGGCGTGCGCCAGTCTTTGAGGTGGACCTCGCAGATCCTGTCGCTGCCGAGCATCCGGATCTCGCCCGGAACGTCGTAACCGTAACCCGTGGAGTTGCCGAGGTCGTAGTAGACCTGCAGCCATTCCGAGCCCACCCGCTCGATGATCTCCAGGTTCTGGGCCGCGCTGATCGTGTTCTCCAGCCCCAGCACGACCCCAGCATCACGGGCCCGTGGCACGACCTGCTCCAGCGTCTCGACCACGCTGGTGACCTTGGCCTCGTCCAGCCGGTAGGACGCATAGCCGCTATCCGACTCGTTGACGAACTCGCCGTCCGCGTCCCGGAAGCGCAGATCGCCTCTGCCGAAGAAGGCCATCAGCACGTTACCCGCGCCCAGCGCGACCGCCGCCTCGATAGCGTCGACCAGCCAGACGGCGGCCCGCGGCTCCTCCGCCAGCGGGTAGGTATTGAATAGCCCGAGCGCTACGGAATGGAACGTGATCCCGTGCTGCCGGCCCAGCTCGATGTAGCTCGCCCGGACGGCGGGATCCCGCAGAACCATTTCCTCGGGGTTCCGGCCCAGACTCACCTGGATCCCATCCAGATCGGCCTCCGCCGCCCTGGCGATCTGCTCGGGGTCACACATCGGCCCGAGGTTCCAGTCACACATCCCGATGCCCGCAGCCCCGACGAACGGCCTCGACTGCCCCGAACACGCCGCCAGGCTCCCCAGCGAGGAAGCGGCAGCCAAAACGACACCCGTTTGCTTGACGAAGTTCCTGCGGTCCATGATCACCGTCTCTCCTCTCACGGATCGGCGCCAGGGTCCCCGCTCCCTTACCGTTCGGGCTCAGGCGAAAACCGGCGTACCGATGGTCTGACTGTGGATTGTCTGGGCACGGCCGAGCACCGCCGGCCCGGCCAGCTCCCGGCGGTACCCATCATGCGACAAGGCCGTCAGGTGGGCAACAGCCCGATCGGCCCGCCCGACTGCGGACGGGACCGATCCTCAGAAAGCGATCGATGTGGTGGGGCTGGTGACTTCGAAGTGCACAATGCCGTCATAGTGAACGGGCAGCGAGGTCGAGTAGTAGTACTCCGCATCGTCCGCCGCGCAGTACGACGCACCGATCAAGCGTATGTTCAGCGGCCCCACGAGCCAGCTCGTTTCTTCCAGCGAGTAGTTCACCTGGCTGAGATCGAGGTAGAAGAGCGGGATGCCCGCTTGATGTAACCAGTATGCGTACGCATCCTCACGGGGCCTAGCAGCCCGGTGTTCGGTGAAGACCAGCGGATTGCCTTCACAACGGTCCCAGGCCAAGAAGCTTCCGCCGTAGAACTCCGTGCCAATGATGTAGTAGTCTTCGCCGTACTGCTCCTTCAACCTCGAGCCCAGCATCTGCGCCTGGGTCCCAGAGTTCTCCAGATAGGTGTTGCCGACGTGTCCGTTGTGCGCCCAAATGATGACCTTCCCACCATCGAGCAGGTTCTCGATGATCCAGTTCACGTTGCCGATGTTGAACCCCTCCCTTATGTCGCTCTCCGGTATTCCCTGCTCCAGGTTATACCATACCTGCCAGCTGGGCTCCAGATTCTCCGCAATCTTCAAGATCAGCTCGTATTCATCGGCACTGCTCTGAGCGATGTACTCAGCGGCGTTGGCCGCCAGGAAGTCGTAGACGTACTGGGCGTCCTCCAGCGTGTAGTTGTTCAGCCTGGTCGTTACCTCGTCGACCGCCGCCGGATCCACGACCTCGAGATACCCGGCGATCAGATTGATCGACTCCGTCCAGCTCCTGAACGCGCAGTCGTAGCCGAAGTAGTGAAGCGCCGGCTCCTGCTCGCCGCGCTGAACGTTGTGTTCCCGCATCCACGCGATCAGGTCCTGCATCTCCTGATAACGCCAATATCCCAGCTTCCGGTGTGCCTCAAGTACCGTGCCTTCCCCTTCGGTCACGTACGCGTCGATGTAAAGCGAGTTCGGGAATGGCGCCTCGTGCAGGATGGCCGTGAACCCCATCTCCTCCACCAGGTATCGCGATAGCTTCTGCCGGATCTGCCAGAACTCCGCGGTCCCGTGCGTCGCTTCTCCCATCCCGACGATCCGCGCATCCCCGATGGTACCTCCCAGCACCGACAGGTTCGGTTCGCTGACCTCGGGATCCGCAGTGGCTATGGGGACCGCATGTGTCTGCAGCCAAGACGGCTCGGGGTCGTCGGAGGAATCAGTTCCTGTAGCATCCGTGCACGCCAAGCAGACGGCCACGCTGATAACCAGCACGGGCCAACGACAATTCCGCTCGACTACATTCATGACATCTTGCCTCCACCAAGAGAGAGTGAGCGGCGCACCGGCTCGCGTTCGGACGCATCGCGAGCGCCGGCGCCCCTCCGATCCGGTCCCAGCCGAAACGTAGTCCTCCGTCAGCGGCACGGCGCGCTCAATCGGGCACCTCGTCGGCAAGGAACACGTAGCCGGCGGCGTCGTCCAGCTTCGGGATCGCTATGGTGCTGTCCTGGTCGACCATCTCGATGAACGGGATGCCGACGGCCGCACAGAACTCGGCGGCACAGCCCCACTTCAAGTAGCGCGCGAAAACGCTCTCGTCCTTGTTGAAGAAGCGGGAGAGAAAGCCGAGCTCCGCCGCCGAATAGACCGTGCTCTCCTGCTCGGAATCCTCGGCGTAGAAGGTCCCTCGCAGCGCCTGGCCGTTCCAGGAGACCGCGAGGCGCCAGAGGCGACCCTCGAAGTCCTCGATCTCGACGAGCCGCTCGAGCAAGCCCGTCAGCCGGTCCCAGTTCTCCGAGTTGGACAGGAGGAGCAGCCACTGCTCATCCGCCGGCCGATCTGCGAACCTGCCCCTGCCCAGCGCTTCGTATTCACACGGATCGATGATCGCCGGGATCTTCTCCTCTATCAGGAGACGCTTGAGCTCCGCTGGATCCCGGACGTTCGCCGCGAAGTAATGGGTATTCTCAGCCATGGTTCGGATAGACGCGTTGGGCAGGGCCGGTGCGTCCGATCACGGTTCGTCGAACCGCGCCAGCCACGCCGTTGTCCGCTCCTCGTCGAATCCCGACCAGGCGGGAAAGCTCGCATGGTCGCTCACCCGTATCGGCCGCAGCACCCGAGCCAGGCGGCGGTACTCGGCGATCTGCAGCTTCCGGTTGGAATCGCCCAGTTGAGGCATCGCGCCCGCCTGGATCACGAGCCCGCCGTCGTACTCGTGCAGCCGGAAGGGTTCGGCCAGCTCGGTCTGCAAGGTCGGCAGCCCGCCCAGCCGCTCGAGCCACGGCGTGCTGAGCACAGTCAGCCAGTTCACGCCCTTGATCCCATCCTTCAGATAGTGGACGTGCGAAATCGGGTAGTCGGCCTCCAGGCCGGGGAATCGTCTGGCGAGCCCGTAGGTCATCTGCTTGTGCGCCTCGGCCACGCCCGCGTCCGGCGAATCGAGGATACCGAGCCCGGCGTACCCGTGCATCGGCCGCAGCCGTCGGCACCAACCCAGAACGAACTCGGGGAAGCTGCCGGCGTGGTCGGCGAACCAGGTCAGGGGTAATGCCGCGCTCAGGAAGCTGAGCCGGCCGTGCAGCTCGCTCTGCCACTTACGCGCGCCGACTCCATAGACACGGAAGTCGCTCGACTCGTCGGCCGAGTCGCCACCGTGGTAATAGAACTCCCAGATGTCGTTCTCAGCCGGGCGTGATTCAGCGAACCATTCGGCCGGCGTGGGAACGGGATTCTTGCTCAATTCCCGCCAGCCGCCGCCCTTCGGATGCAGTGCCCAGCGCAGCTGTTCCCGACACATCGCCAGGTAGTCAGCTATGCACTGGGCGACCGCCTCACGGCCAACCGGCATGCTCCCGGTGTCGAAGTACAGTGTCGTCAGCAATCCGATGCGCAGGACGACCCGGCCCTGCTCGTCACGCATCGCGAATCCCTGCTCTAGCTGCTCTTCCAGCTGGTCGGCAATGTCGTTTGTATCCAACGTCCAAGTCCCCTCACTCGATTGGCCGCTCGACGCGTTCGCGTCGCCTCAGTGCTCTCACCACAACCTCGACATCTACGGAACGGCGAAGGCCGCTCCCAACCGTTCCAGGAAGGCGCCGCCGGGCAGGAGCTCGTCGCCTGGTGCCGGGTCCAGCGCTGCCAAGATGGTAAGTGCGGCCAGGCCGATGAGCACCAGGATATCAACGGGGTCGACTTCCGGCACACGGATCCGCTCACGTTGACGCTCGCCACAGCCGCACTCCTCGGGTCCCAGGACGCTCACTCGCCCCGGAGCGATCCTTTCATAGTCCTCGAGCTGACCCGGGCTCGCGTAATCTCCTTTGAACTTGATCTCGACCAACGACGTTATGTTGTCCTGGGTCGGCGGCTTCGAGCGATCGGCCACGATCACGACGTCCGGAATCCTCACCATCCCCTGCCCTCCGCCGAAGCCGGGGATCTCGTTCATCGCCCGCCCGAGCCACCACGACGAGCGGGCAAGCGGCTCGGACCTGCTCATGAAGGGAGAGGGTGGGATATCCACCATGTTATACGGGACCTGCGACTTTATCGTGCTCGTTCCCGGCGGTGTGTCCAGTGCCATGAGCATGTTGTCGACACATTGTTGTCTCCCCTCTTGACCCGCTGGCGTAATGACCGGGTTCTCGTTGCAGTGACAGATGATCTGGCAGAGCACCGCTCTCTCGCCCGGCGGTATCGGCGCCTGGATCTCACCGAACAGCGAGACCGTGTTCGCATGGTTGCAGGTCATCTTGTCGGTCAGTCGGCAGGCGTTCTTCCCCTCGATTTTCACGTCGAACGAGTAGGAGAGCCACTTGGCCTCCCTCATGTTCACGCCCGACTTCACGCCGCCGACCGAGCCCGGTTCGTCTCCGGTGCTCTTGCCGAACTCGGAACCCTTGATGGCGATCATGTTGCCGCCATCCGCGGTGACCGTCGTGCTACCCTTCGCCAGGTCGCTGGAGAACGAGATGTTGGGATAGGGGATCGGCACCGGCCCGCCGCCGCTCGGCGTCTTGCATACATCCGGCACGGTCGCGGCCGTCGTCCCGCCGCTGCCCTTGTGTACCAGCGATAGCCCGTTGACGTCGACCGTTACGCCCATGCCGTGTCTCCGTCACCCGCCCTGCGCCGCAGCACGACGGCGCTGCGCTCGCCCCCATCGGAGCTCGTCCAGATCAGCGTCTGCCGGCCCCGCGCACTGGCGCCGGCCGCCGGGTCGAGCGCCAGGCTGACGAACAGCGGGCCCGATGCGGCGCCGACGTCGCCCCAGCAATCGGCGGGTGTCAGGAATTCGGAGGGGTCGACGAAGTGCTCCGCTGTCCGCGTCACGGCGAAGCCGAACTCGTCCGTGCGATACCGCTCGCCGTTCAGGTCGCAGATCATCTGATCGATCTTGCTGGCCGAGGGGGCCAGCGGCTGCACCGCCCGCCTGAACGCCTCGCTGAGCCCCCGCCCGGTGCACACGGAATCGCTGTTGATCAGGTTCTCTTCCCAGGCGGTGACGGCGACGACGACGTGCCCGAGGATCGGGAGCCCGCCCCGCTCGGCAAGGCTCGGGGAGGCCAGCAGGCAGAAGCCGGCGGCCTCACCCGGGATGAGCCCCCACCTATTCCTCGTGGAGTGGAGTCGCCGCTCGAAATCGAGCCGCTCCAGCGTCTCGGGCTCCAGATACGATTCGATCCCGCCCGCCAAGCAGAGATCGGCTTGCCCATCGTTGATCCTCCGGCACGCCTCCTCGATCGCCATCAGGCCGGCCGAGTGCCCGCCGCCGAGAGTCTCCACGCTGGAGATCCGGGCGTGCCCCTCGGCCAATGCTTCGAAGCGGCCGGCGATAGCCGTCGCCAGATCGGCAGGCAGACCGGGCCGCTCCGCCGGCAGTCCCAGCAGCAGCGGAATCGGTGGCAGCTCGGCCTGCGAGCCCGACAGCGGCGCGAGCGCTTCACGGGCGGCTGGCCGGCCGAGCCCGACGAAACGCTCGATCCCGCGAGCGTCCTCGTCCAGGTACGCGGCCCGAGCCACGACCATCAGCTCGCCGGCGCGATCGACGATGTACGGATGGTCGCCGATCCGGCTGATCGACGCCCACACCGCTGCCGCCGACTCGGCGGCCGAGCGGCCGATCGATGTGCAGGCCCCGCACCCGACGATGGGCACCTCCCCGCTCACACGAACTCCTTTTGCGTGATGCGCGTCATCTCTAGCTCTTGATCCCGATTGTGACACGGCAAGCTCGTATGCCACACCATGATGACCCGCGGGTGGTCCGGCTCCACGATGACGGTGTGCAGCGCAGCGCTGTGGCCGACCACCTGCCGGCCGAAGCGGGTAGCGAACGCCAGGTACACACGCGGAAGCGGGAATCGCAGCAGACCGCCGGCCGTCAGGTTGTGCAGCTCGACCGGCTCGCCGCCCCTCAGGAACCCGGGCACCTGCTGATCCTCGGGCGCGCAACAGTAAAAGCGGTCGTCGAAATCGACCGGCATCAGTGGCAGCCGCTCGCGCTCCCAACGCTCGTCGTACGTGCCGGCCAGCTCGCGGCGCGGCGACCAGTGCGGCGCGATCGGCCCGAAGCCCGCCGGGCGCGGGCGCTGCTTCCACGATGTGATCAGTTCGCCCGGTTCCTCCACGTTCGGCAGCGGCCGGCCGATGAGGTGCTCGGGCGCCGTGGCGAAGCCCGTACCGATCGGGTTGCGCGGTTCGAAGCCGTTCTGCTCAGACACGTCGTCGGACCCGCCGAACGCCCGCTCGTAGACGATCGGCATGCGCTGGAACGGCTCGGGCTCGCCGATTCGCAAGCCGACGGGACCGGCCTCCCAGCGGCGATCCCCGAGGACGCGCAGCGCCTTCGACAGCTTCCCGACGCGCAGCGCGACTTCCACAGCGACGGCCGGCCGGCCGCCACGAGCGTAGGCGCGGCCGTGCAGGATCACATCGGTGGCGACCTTCGTGTACACCATGTCCGACTCGTATAGCAGACTCGATCTTCCCGGCTCACCAAGATACCTCGGCGTCTGCAGCACTCGCTCCTGATCCTTCGCCAGCTCGGTCGTGCCATCGGGCCCGACCGTGAACGTCGCTTTGACGGCCACGATCCATACCTCGGCGCCCTCCCGATCGCGCACGAAGCTCCGCTCGGCGGCGAACGCCGTCTCGTTGACGAGCTGCCACATCTCGCGCCCGCAGGCTCCTAGTTGATCTTGACCGTGCCGCCCTTGATCCGGTTGGTCTCGCCGGCGCGGCTCGTCACCCGCACCCCGCGAATCAGGATCTTCCCCTCCTTGTCCATCGCCAGAAGGCTCCGCCCGCAGCGAATCTCGATTCGCTGATCAGCCCTCAGCCTGAGCTCCGCCGAGCTGCAGCACGCTCCGTCCAGCGGGTCCGCAGCGGTCAGGCCGGCGCCTGACTCGTACTTCTGGATCAGGCCGAGCACATAGCCACGCGACCCCTCGTCATCCAGCGCGTACAGCACCGGGTCACCCGCCTTCAAGACGACCGGCGGCCCCGCACCCGTCTTCAGGAAATCACACGTCAGGCGCCCGTCCGGTTCGCTCTCCACCTCGATCTCGCCGACACCGTTGATCTCGACGATCCGGCCGCGCCTGATCCTGAGGCCGGACAGCAGCAGCCCGGTCGCCGCATCGGTCTTCATGGTCACCGCTCCGTCTGTTGGGCTACGAGTGTAATATGGCCGACGCCATCGATCCCGTCGCCGGCCGGTCTTTCTTAATCCTAGCGCGCTCGAAGGGGTCGTCGCCAGCCGCGGCCCAACGAGGAACGGCGGGCCTCGCTGGATAGGATCTCGCGCGAGTTCCTTGACTCGCCGCCGGGCCGCGGACTAGCTTCCCCGCGATATCGCGTGGTCGACCGGCCGTTTTCCTGGCACCGCTCAACTGAGACATCCCTGCGACATGAGGCGATCAGTTTCCGCGGTAGCAACGTTGGCACTGTCAGTTGTGACTCTGCACGGGTGCGCGGATCAAGAATCAGACGGGTCAATGGCGACAGTGGACGAGTTCGTTCCCAAGCACATCGGTAGTTGGACGCGTAGCGATTCCGCGGTCGCCTACGACCGTGAGACGATTTTCGACTACATCGACGGCGCCGGCGAGGTGTATCGCTCCTACGGATTCGATAGGGTCAACGTGGTCGTCTACACTAATCCGGCGGGCCCGGACATCACCGTAGAGCTGTTCGACATGGGGGACCCGGCCGATGCGTACGGTGTGTTCACCTACTCTCGGGAGCGAGAGGAGAGCGGCATCGGTGGCGGCTACGAGCAGAGGGGCCGCGTGCTCTGCTTCTGGCAGGACCGCTACTACGTGTGCGTCGCCTCGGAGGAGCGCGACGCCGATTCGGATCGTGCTATCCGGGACGTCGCGCATGCGGTCTCGGAACGCCTGCCCCCCGCATCGCCGCCGCCCGACCTGGTGTCGATGCTGCCGAGTGAGGGGCTCGTGCCCTTCAGCCAGCGGTTCTTCCACCTCCATCAGTCGCTGAACTATCACTACTACCTGGCTCGGGAGAACATCCTCGAGCTGACCGAAGAGACCGACGCCGTGCTGGCGCGCTACGCGCCCGGCTCGACCTATCTTCTGCTGGTCCGCTACGCCAACGGGACCGAGGCCGCGACGGCGCTGTCCTCGTTCAGGCAGGGTTACCTGCCGGACGCCGGCGCGTCCCGGACGGTGGAGACCGAGAACGGCGCCTTCCTGTCATACGGACGCCGCGGTCGCTTCCTGGTCGTGGTGCTCGATGCGGTCTCCGAGGACGCGGCGGAAGGCCTCCTGCAAGCGACGCTGAACGGACTCACGGGGTCACCAGACTGAGGATCTGTACCATGGCGAAGACGAAGACAGGAGTCAGCCGACGCGATTTCATGAAGGGTGTGGGCGGCGCCCTGCTGGGCATGGCGGCGGGACTGCCGAAGCCCGCTCTCGGCAAGGTTGCGCAGGCCGGGAACTCCAGGGTCGTGCTTATCCGTAACGAGCACGTCGTCGCGGGGCTCAACGACTATGACGCCGACCTGATTCAGCAGATGCTCGATGAGGCGCTGGTGGCGCTGTTCGGGTTGGAGACGCCGGCGGACTGCTGGTCACAGATGCTTCGACCCGACGACGTCGTCGGCATCAAGACCAATGTGTGGCGTTACCTGCCGACGCCGCCGGAACTGGAGCAGGCGCTGCTGCGCGGCGTGCTGGGGGCGGGCGTATCGGAGGACAACGTCGCGATCTCGGACCGCGGCGTGCAGCCGAGCGAGGTCTTCCAGAGAAGCACGGCGCTGATCAACACGCGACCGATGCGCACCCACGCCTGGTCCGGCGTGGGAAGCCTGATCAAGAACTACATCATGTTCGATTTCCCGCCGGACTATCACGACGACGCCTGCGCCAGCCTGGCGAAGCTGTGGGACCTCCCCGTCACCAGGGGTAAGACCCGGCTCAACGTCCTGGTGATGCTGAACCCGCAGTTCCACAACATCGGGCCGCACCATTTCGACCCGGGATACACGTGGCCCTACGGCGGCCTGATCGTGAGCACCGATCCGGTGGCCGCCGATGCCATCGGGCTCCGTATCATCCAGCAGAAACGGCGGCTCGTATTCGGCGAAGACCGCCCGCTGCAGCCGACCGCCCACCACATAGCGCTCGCCGACAGCGAGTACGGTCTCGGCAACGCCAGCATGGACAAGATCGAGCTCGTGAGGCTCGGCTGGCGGGACGAGAGTCTGATATAGTCGCCTGGGCCGGGAGCCGGCGCGCCGCCGCTAGGAGCGCTACCGCTCCAGCAGGATCTGGTTGGTCTCCGAGCGCGATTCGCCCACCGACGTGATGTAGATCGCCTTGCGGTCCCACACCGGACAGGCGTACTCGCAGGCTCCACAGCCGGTGCAGAGCGATGGGTCGACGTGCGGCCGCTTGACCACGACCTCGTCTCCCAGCCGGTCGACGGCGGTCTCCTCGATCAGGTAGATCGCCTTGGGTGAGGTCGGACACCATTCCTCGCAGACGATGCAGGGCGTGGCCATCGCCCAGGGCAGACAGCGGCCGCGATCGAGGAACGCGGTGCCGATCCGGTTCGGCTGTGTCTCGTCGTCGCCGACCTTCTGGGCCAAAGTCAACTCGCCGATCGCGCCGGTGGGACAGACCTGGCCGCAGAGCGTACAGGTCGGCTCGCAGTATCCGATCTTGGCGATCAGATAAGGCGTCCACAAACCTTCCCATCCCGACTCCAGCATGGTCGGGTGCAGGGCGTTGTTGGGACAGACGCGCATGCACTGGCCGCACCGGATGCAGCGACCGAGGAAATCGTCCTCGGGCAGCGAGCCGGGCGGTCGGATGACGAACGGCGAGCGCTTGACCTCATGGGCGTCGCCCGAGCGGAAGAGCAACACCGCGCCCAGTCCACCGGCCAGCGACGCCAGAACCTTGCGGCGCGTCACATCGACCTTCGATGTACCGGCGGGGTTCGTCTTGGTGTCCGGCTGCTTGGGAAAGAACTTGAACCTGAGCGATCCTTCGGGACAGGCCGCCTGGCAGTTGAGGCACAGGTGGCATTCCGCCTGCCGCCAACGGCTGCCCACGTCCGGGTTGTCCGCGCCCTGACACGCCAGCAGACACTGGTTACAGGCGTTGCACGCCTGCTCGTCCTTCTCGAGCCCGAATATCGCGAAGCGCGAGAAGACGCCGAGCAGCGCGCCCAGCGGGCAGATCCCCCGACACCAGAACCGCGTGAACACGCGGTTCAGCAACAGGATCGTCAGGAAGACGAGTCCGATGACCAGCAGTCCGTGGAAATGCGCCTGCCGGTAAGGTAGCAGCGTCGCGGCGAGCAGGTCGTAGATCCCCTGGCCGGCGGCGGCGATCGGACCGATCCCGGTGTTCGCCGCCGCCGACGACACTGCCCGTGCCCCCGTGTGCAGGGCGGGCAGGAAGGCGGTGCCGATCGAGCGCGCCAACAGCGGCAGCGGGTCGAGCAGGCCCGCCTGCAGACTGCCCAGCAGCGCTGCACCGAGGCAGAAGAACAGAACGTAGTACTTGATCCGTTGATACTTCTTGTAGCGGTTCGATTCCAGCAGCCGCTTGCCCTTGCGCGACGGGCGCTCGGAACGAATCGCGGAGACCCAGTGATTCAGGCTCCCCAGCGGGCAGACCCAACCGCAGAAGAAGCGGCCGAGGAAGATCGTCGGTATCAAGATCACCAGTGACCAGAGCAGCCCTTTGTACAGGGTGCCACCGGCCAGCAGGGTCATCAGCGCCGCCAGCGGATCGAGCTCGAGCGCGATCGAGACCGGATAGGGCAGTCTTATCTCGGATACCTCGGCCGGGCTGAAATCGACCTCGAATGTCGTCTTGAGAACGAGCCAGAAGAAGATGAGGAAGAAGACGACCTGAGACGTGCGGCGCAGGTTCCTGACCGCCCGGACGCTCATGCTACTCGGCCGGCCATCAGACTACCTCTCGGTATCCGGCCGCCCGATAGTCGAGCGAACCGAGCCCGGCGCGCGCGGCCAACGCGATGTGACCGACCTGGCGGCCGCTGAGGCCGAGGAACTCCACAGCTCTGGCGTCCGCCGCGACCTGGTCGGTCGAGCACATGACCGTGTTCTCTATCGAGACGTCGTCCAGCGAGCCGCCCTGCGGGCCACCCCTGAACATGACGCGCGTGGCGTCCACCACGGTAAGCGTCGGCCGAACGAATGCCGCCAGGTCGACGATCGACTGGTCGATCTCCTGGTGCAAGCGGTTGCGACGCCCACCCAGTATTCCGTACAGGTTCTTCATGCCTATGGTGGTACGGGTCAGCGAGTGTTGCTTGACGACCGGCATGTTGATCAGCCGGTCGGTCTGGACGAAGTGCTTCAACACCGGCCACCTCGTCAGCACCGAGCCGCCGAGGTCGACGTCGACGAAGTCCTCCGGTACCGGAAGCAACACCCTGGCGCCAGCCGCTTCGCCGGCCTCCTTGATGCCGGACCGCAGGAAGCTGCGTCGCGGATCGTTGCAGCTGACGTCGGCGACGATCACCTGACTGGCGCCCGCAGACAGGCATAGCCGGACCATCTCGCCCACCAGCGCGGGATGCGTGTCCGCACCCTGAGCCGGAGTGCGATCCCAACCGACGTTCGGTTTCACCACGACCCGCTCGCCCGCGCGGACGAACCGCGCGATCCCGCCGATAGCATCGAGTGCCGCGTTGAGCGCCGCCACGGGATCGGTGTTCGTCGCCGAAGTCAGCACGGGCAGCGAGGGATCGGGCGGCACCTCGAAGCTGGCGCGCTTAACGAACAAGGATCGATGCCGCACCGTCTCGCGGTTGTGGAAGGCCAGGCCCGTGCCGCCGGTCACCGCCGCCAGCGCGACCGCCGGACCGGTCCTCTTCAGAAACTCCCTGCGATCCATCGACTCTCGACCCTCCTGTCGCTGCGCGCCCGGTGATCGGGCCAGTATACAGTCGCACCGCAGTCGCGGCAAACGCGTTCGTTGCAGCCGGTGGCCAGCGAAATCGCCGCCCAGGTGTTATTATGTCGGCGGGCTGTGGAGTGCCGGGCACCACCCGAGCCGCTCTTCCCCACCTCACCAAGCCGTTCCAGACAGGCTACTTAGCGAACCGACTCACGCCGGCCCGCAAGGAGGCGGACTATGCGCAAAAGACCCGAGTCCGAACGTCAGCACGACGAGATCTCCCGTAGGAACTTCGTCAAAGTGAGCGGCACGGTCCTCGCCGGGGGCGCGGCGTTCGCTGGCGGCCCGATACCCGCCGCCGGCGCCACCACGCCTACCCTCTTCCCCACCCTGCCGCGTCAGGATGCGCGGATCCAGAGCTATCGTACTCTAGGCCGTACCGGCTGGCGCGTCTCCGATGTCGGCATGGGCTCCGTGCCGCTCAGAGAGTCGAACGTGGTCCGCTACGCGTACGACAGGGGGATCAACTACCTCGACACGGCTGAGGGTTACGGGAACGGGGCTGCCGAGCGGGCGATCGGCGAAGCGATGCAGCACATGGACCGCAGTAAGATCTTCATCGCCTCGAAGGGACGCATCGGGAACGATGACACGGCAGAACAGATCGTCGATCGCGTGCGTGCCAGCCTCGAGCGCTTGCGTACCGACTATGTTGACGCCTACGGCATACACCTGGCTTCGACGGTCGAGGCGCTGAGTCACCCCGGATACCACGCCGCGATCGACCAGCTCAGGGCCGAAGGACGGGTCCGCTTCAAGAGCCTTTCCTACCACGGGCCCGGGCGACCGGACCAGGCCAGCATGGCCGACGTGTTGGTGGCCGCCGCCGAGGATGGGCGCTTCGACCTCATGCTGCTGGTCTATAACTTCCTGAACCACGAGGAGGGCGACCGGATCATCGCCGCCTGCAAGGCCAACAACGTGGGGACCACGGCGATGAAGACCGCGCCGGGAGTGTTGCGTTGGGAACCCGTCGATCCCGACAACCTCACGGAGCAACAGGAGCGCTACGTCGAGCGCATGACCAGCCGGGGCCAGACTCGCGACTCGGCGCTTCAGCGGCTCGAGGCCCAGGCCCAGCGGCAAAAGGATCTGTACGACCGCACACGCCCCTTCGTCGAGCAGTACGGCCTGCTCACCGAAGAGCAGCTCAGGCTCGGGAGCATTCACTGGGTCCTACAGAATCCGGACATGCACACAGCGTGCATCGCGTTCACCGACTTCGACCTCGTTGACAAGGTCGTGCCGCTCTCAGGAACGCAATTGGGCGCGGCGGAATCGCGGATGCTCGATGAGTGCAGGCTGGCGCTCAACGATCAGTACTGCCGTCACGGCTGCGCCGCGTGCAGCGGATCATGTCCTTACGACGTACCGGTGAGTACTGTCATGCGCTACGCCTACTACTACGAAGGACAGGGGTACGAGAAGTATGCCATGACGCTGTACGAGGGCCTAGAAGGCAGGGACGCCTCCGCCTGCGCCGATTGCGCTGGGGACTGCGCCGGCGCTTGCCCGTTTGGAATCGACATACAACCCAACATGCTACAGGTGCACGAGCTGTTGACACTGGCGTGAACGAGAGCGCGAAAATGAAACGATCATCGCTTACTGTCCTCGTCGTTGCCGTCTCATTTCTTGCTTGCTCCGACGGAGGTTCGGACTTCCCCGAGCTGGACGGCTGGACCCTGGCCGGCGAGGTACTGACCTATGACGCCGACAACCTGTGGGAGTACATAAACGGAGCGGCCGAGCTGTTCGTACAGTACGACGTGCAGACCTGCAGGACCGCTGACCTCGCCTCGGGCGATCTCGTGGTCACCGTCGATCTCTACGACATGGGCTCGCCGCTCAACGCCTTCGGCGTGTTCAAGCAGGAGAACCCCGGAGGACCGCCCCTCGCCGGGTCGACCTTGGCGGTCGTCTCTCTTCCATACCAGGCGCTCCTATTGAGAGGCGCCACGTACGCCAAGGTGAACGCGATCGAAGGCGAGCTGACCGACGCGAGCGGTCGCCAGCTGCTCGAGGCTCTGGCCGCCGCGCTGCCCGGCCCGGCTACCCGGCCCGCCGAGCTCGAGCTGCTGCCCCAGGTCGGGAAGGTCGCCGGCAGTGAGGGATATCAGCGACAGGGGTTCCTGGGGCTGACCGAGCTACCCGGCTGTGTCTACGCGGCGTACACGGGCGCTGACGGCGAGAGCTGGCAGGGGTTCGTCGTCGTACCGCCCGCCGGCTCCTCGCCGACGGCGGTCTGGGAAGGGTTGACAGAGGAGTGGACCTCCCTCGAGGACGGGGGGCTCACGGTTCTGTATCGTGAGATCCCATACCGCGGCCTGGTGGGCGTGGTGCAGGCCGACGGCTCGATCATCGGTGTCTCGGGCGTGGCCGACCAGGCCGGGCTACTGAGCCGCCTGGAGTCCTTCATCCGCTAACCCAGGCCACGGCCAGGCCTGCGCCGCCGACGATGGGCAGGGAGTCGGACATCCTCGACGTGTAGGGTCTCCACCGACAAGTCGCCGGGCTGCGGGCATTCAGCGATCGAGCCGTTGACAATCCGGGGTGCGGGGCGTAGCATTATGGAGACAGAAAGTCCATTTTGGGGCGCAAAATGGAAATAGTTCCCCGTTTCTTACCGATCCCGGAGCGCAGCTTCTTCCTCTTCGGGCCTCGCGGCACCGGGAAGACGACGTGGCTGGAGCATCGCTTCCCCGAGGCCGTCATGGTCAACCTTCTGCAGCCGGAGGTCTACCGGGCAATGACGGCACGGCCGGAGCGGCTAGCCGAGCTCGTAGCCGGCGCGCCGGGACAGCAGGTCGTCATCGTGGACGAGGTTCAGCGCATCCCCGAGCTGCTGAACGTAGTGCATGACATGATCGAGCGGAGACCAGGCCACCGGTTCATCCTCACCGGGTCGAGCGCTCGCAAGCTGCGGCGCGGCGGTGTGGATCTTCTGGCGGGGCGCGCGGTCGTGCGCGCGCTGCACCCCTTTATGGCCGCCGAGCTCGCAGAGTTTCGGCTGGCGTCGGCTCTGGAGAGCGGGTTGCTCCCGCTCGTGGTCGCGGCTCCGAACCGAGCGGAGGTCTTGAGGGCGTACGCGTCGCTCTACCTTGAGCAAGAAGTGCAAGCAGAGGGTTGGGTGCGTAGCATTGGGAGCTTCGCTCGTTTCCTGGAAGCCGTCAGTTTCTCGCACGCGAACGTGATCAACATCAGCAACGTCGCGAGAGAGAGTGAGGTTGAGCGCAAGACCGTCACAGGCTACCTGGAAGTACTGGAGGACCTGTTGCTTTCGTATCGCCTTCCCGTCTTTACGCGCCGCGCGAAACGAAAGACAGCAGTTCATCCAAAGTTCTATCTCTTCGATGCCGGCGTCTATCGTTCGCTTCGTCCCGGCGGACCGTTGGATCGACCTGAGGAGATCGAAGGCGCGGCGCTGGAGGGACTCGTAGCACAGCACCTCAGAGCCTGGATCGCTTATTCAGATTCTGAGTTTGAATTGTACTATTGGCGAACGCGCTCAGGCGTCGAGGTCGACTTCGTAGTCTACGGCGCCGAAGGGTTCTGGGCACTGGAAGTAAAGAACACGAGTCGTGTGAGGCCAGAGGATCTTCGCGGGCTCGAGTCGTTCAAGGCCGACTACCCCGAGAGCGAGGTCCTGCTCCTTTACCGGGGATCGGATCGCCTGAAGATGGGCAATGTGGGCTGTCTGCCCGTCGAGGGGTTTCTTCGCAAGCTTCGTCCGTCACGGGAACTGAACGCGGGTCTGTAGCGACCCAACCCGAAAGACACCCGGAGCCACACATGGCCGAAAGCAAGAGGGTCCACCCCTACATTCCCAACTCCGTTCCCGAGGTGAAGGCCGAGATGCTCGCCGAGATCGGCGTCGATGACATCGACGATCTCTACGAGGACATCCCCGAAGAGCTCCGATTCAGAGGGAGGTTGAACATCCCCGACGGATTGACCTCCGAGCTCGAGCTCGAGCGTCATGTGGGGCAAGTCCTCTCCCGGAACCAGACCTGCGGCGAAACGGTCAGCTTTCTGGGCGGCGGCTGCTATCGCCACTACGTTCCCGCCATCTGCGACGAGATCACCGGCCGCTCCGAGTTCCTCACCGCCTACGCCGGCGAGCCCTATGAGGATCACGGCAGGTTCCAGGCGCTGTTCGAATATCAGAGCCTCATGGGCGAGCTGCTGGACATGGATGTGGTCAACGTACCGACCTACGACTGGGGACAGGCAGCCAGTACGTCGATTCGGATGGCCGGCAGGATCACTGGACGCGACACCATCCTCATCGCCGACACGATCGCGCCGGATCGCCTGAAGGTGATCAGGACCTACTGTGAGCCGACCATGCGCATCGAGATGGTCGGTCACTCTCCGACGACCGCCGCACTGGACACCGCCGAACTCGCCGGCCAGTTGTCCGATCAGGTCGCCGGCCTCTACCTCGAGAACCCCACATACTTGGGCACGGTGGAAGAGCGTGGCCGCGAGATCGCCGACGCGCTTCACGAGAACGGCAGCTTCCTGATCGTCGGTGTGGATCCGCTCAGCCTCGGCGTCCTCGCACCACCGAGCCAGTACGGCGCGGACATAGCTTGCGGTGATATCCAGGGTCTCGGCAATCACGCCTACTTCGGCGGCGCGCTCGGCGGCTTCATCGCGACTCACGACGACGAGCGGTTCGTCATGGAGTACCCATCCCGGCTCTTCGGCATCTGTAAGACCGAGCGGGCGGGCGAGTGGGGGTTCGGCGACGTGGCCTACGGACGCACATCGTTCGCGGTGAGGGAGCAGGGCAAGGAGTTCGTCGGAACCGCCGCCGCCCTCTATGGCATCTCGGCGGCGGTCTACTTGTCGCTCATGGGTCCCCACGGGATGTGCGAGCTGGGTCAGCACATCGTGCAGAAGTCACAGTACGCGATGAAGAAGCTGTCGGAGCTCGACGGCGTTCGTCCCAGGTTCGACGCCTTCCACTTCAAGGAATTCGTGGTCGACTGCTCGGCGACCGGCCGGACGGTCGCCGAGATCAACGCTGCGCTGCTGGCGCAGGGGATCTTCGGCGGCCACGACCTGGGAGCGGAATTCCCCGAACTCGAGGGCTGCGCTCTCTATGCGGTGACGGAAGTCATCACACGAGAGGACATCGATCGTCTGGCGGACGCGCTGCGGGCGCACCTGGGCTAGGAGAGCACAGCGATGGAAATACAGCCGGGCAGCAGACTGCGTAACTTCCATCAGGCCAAGTGGGACGAGGAGGTTATCTTCGAGCTCGATACGCCGGGGCAGCGAGGGCTCCACGTATCGGAGGTCGAGCGGGAGATCTCAGACGCGGTGGGTGACGGTCTCTCGCGAATCCCGGCGAGCATGCGGAGAGCGAAACCGCCGGCGCTGCCCGCGGTGGGGCAGATGCGAGTGCTGAAGCACTACCTGCGCCTCTCGCAGCAGAATCTGGGAGCCGACCTGAACGTCGACATCGGCCAGGGGACCTGCACGGTCAAGTACAATCCCAAGATCAACGAGCGGATCGCCGCCTCTCCGAAGGCGCGCGACGTCCATCCGCGCCAGGATGAGAGCACGGTGCAGGGCGCGCTGCGTGTGATGTACGAGCTGGATATGTTCCTGCGAGAGATCTCCGGACTCGACAGGTTCTCGCTCCAGCCCAGCTCGGGCTCGGACGCGATCCTCGCGATGGCCGCTATGATGCACAGGTACCACGAGGCGCGGGGCGAGGCCGACACGAGAGACGAGCTGATCACGACGATCTTCTCGCACCCCTCCGACGCCGCCGCCGCCGCGGTGAAGGGGTACAGAATCGTCACCCTCTATCCCGACGAGCAGGGGATGCCCGATGTGGAGGCGCTGAAGGCCGCCGTCTCGGGTCGCACCGCCGGGCTCTTCATCACCAACCCGGAAGACATCGGCATCTTCAACCCCAGGATCGCCGAGTTTACGCGCATCGTCCACGAGGCGGGCGGTATCTGCGGATACGACCAGGCCAACGCCAACGGCATCCTGGGAATCACGCGCGCGCGTGAGGCGGACTTCGACCTCTGTTTCTTCAACCTGCACAAGACGTTCGGCGCCCCACACGGCTGCGGCGGCCCGGCCGCCGGCGCGATCGGCGCCACTAGGGAGTTGGCCGACTACCTGCCCGTTCCGCTGGTCGGCTACGATGGCGACCGCTACTTCCTCGACTACGACGTCCCGCGCTCGGCAGGAAAGGTGCGCAGCTTCTACGGCGCCTTTCCGGTGATTCTGAAGTCCTACGCCTGGGTTCTCAGCATGGGTGCGGAAGGCCTGATGGAAGCGGCGCGGATCGCGGTTCTCAACAACAACTACCTGCTGAAGAAGATCACCGAGATCGACGGCGCCAGTTCCCCTTACACCGGTGGGGTGCGAAGGATCGAGCAGGTGCGCTACTCCTGGGAGAGGCTGTACGAGGAGACCGGGGTGGACACCCACGACGTGACGCGCCGCCTGGCCGATTTCGGGTTCCACCTCTGGCAGAGCCACCATCCGTTCGTCGTGCCCCAGCCCTTCACCATCGAGCCGACCGAGTCCTATTCGAAAGACGAGCTGGACGAATACCTGGACGGTCTGCGACACGTGGTCCGGGAGGCGCGGAGCGAGCCGCAGACCGTGAAGCGCGCACCACACAACAGCGTCGTGCACAGGATCGACGACAGCAGCCTCGATGACCCGGAGAAATGGGCCGTCACCTGGCGCGCCTTCCGGAAGAAGCACGGCGAGCGCGCCGCTAGGATCCGGCGGTAGCCGAGAACCGGCGAATGAAGAAACTGGGCCTCATCGTCAATCCCGTGGCGGGCATGGGTGGCACCGTCGGGCTCAAGGGCACCGACGGCACCGAGCTGCTCCGGCGCGCGGAAGAGCTCGGTGCCGTGCCGCAGGCCGAGCGGCGGGCCGAGCGGACGCTGGCGGCGCTCGTCCCACTGGCCGAGGAACTCGAGCTCCTCACCTTCGGCGGCAGCATGGGTGAAGCCGCCGCGGCGGCGAGCGGGCTCGAGCCAAAGGTGATCGGGTCGGGCTCGACTCCGCGCACCACAGCCGCGGACACCGCTGAAGCGGCGCGCCGGCTGGCGGCGCACGGCGTCGTCCTATTGCTGTTCGCCGGCGGCGACGGTACCGCCCGTGACATCTGCCGTGCCATCGGCACCTCGCTGACCGTCCTGGGGATACCGGCAGGGGTCAAGATCCAGTCCGCCGTCTTCGCCACCAGTCCGGCCGCAGCCGGTCAGGTCGCCGAGTCCTATCTCACGGGCGGGATCGGTCGTGAGAAGGAGGCGGAGGTGATGGACATCAACGAGGACGACTACCGGCGCGACATCCTCTCGGCGCGTCTGTACGGTTACCTAAAGATCCCGGACGCCAGGCGGCAGCTACAGGGCCGCAAGGCGGCCAGCGCGCCCGACGAGCGGGCGATGCAGAGCGCGATCGCGGCAGAGCTGGTCGAGCGGATGACCGACGACCGCTGCTACATCGTGGGTCCGGGCACCACGTGCCGGCCGTTCATGCAGATGCTGGGCCTCGAGGGCAGCCTGCTCGGCGTCGACATGGTCCGCGGCCGGCGCTTGATCGGGAAGGATGTGAGCGAACGAGAGATCCTCCAGAAGACGGCCGAGGTCCCGTCGAGCCTGATCCTCACGCCCGTGGGCGGCCAGGGATTCCTTCTCGGAAGGGGGAACCAGCAGATCTCGCCCGCCGTCATCAAGCGAGTCGGGAAAGAGAACATCATCGTGGCGGCGACGGCCGAGAAGCTCAGCTCGCTAAGGGGCAGGCCGCTACTCGTCGATACGGGCGACCCGGAGACGGACTGCTATCTGCGCGGTTACTACCGGGTCGTCACCGGCTACCGCGAGAACACGATCTACAGAGTATCCGACTGCGCCTGATCGCTCGGGGAAACCCATCGACGCGCTGCAGTTGCCGGCTCGACCATCCATCACATACACCTTCCCGATCACCGCGGAAGAGTGTGCGGCCTCGGACCGTGGGTTTTCTCGACCCCGCGCGTCTTGTAGATAGAGACTCGCGAGACTCTAACCCGCACCCAGGAGGCTGGCGCGTTGCTGACCGAGGCTGAGCTGGTTCGGATCTACCGGGAGCACACCGGCCCGCTCTACGCGTTCGTGTCGCGTCGCGTGGGTGGCGATCGGACCCTGGCCGAAGACATCGTCCAAGATGCCTGGCTGCGAGCCGTCGACACCTGGCCGCGCCGCGAGATTCCCGACCATCCTCGGGCCTGGCTGATTCGAGTCGCGCGCAACCTGTTGGTGAGTCACTTCAGGCGCCGGCGGCCAACGGCCGTAGACCCGGCCGCCCTGGAGCTGGAAGCAGACGACTACCGTCCCGAGTCGCCGCGGGCGGCCGCGCTGGTCAACTGGGGTCTGGCGCGGATGCGACGCGGTCAGGCCGCGTTGCTCGAGGCGTTCTACTTCGACGGCAAGAGCACGCGCGCGATCGCCGAAGAACTCGGTCTTTCGGAGCGTGCGGTGGAGGGCCGTCTGCGCCGCGCCCGCCAGAACCTCGAGAAACGACTGAGACCCTACGTCAGCGCCGAGACGGCCGCCGCGACCACCGGCGATCCGGCGGTCGAGCCGGTTGCCGCCTTGGAGCTGTCCGAAGGAGGTGGAAGTAATGCAAGACAGACACGAGCCTGATCCTCGCTTCGTCGAGAGTCTGGAATGGCAGCTCAGCAGAGAGCTGCGTCGAAAGAGACGAACCGGTGGCCGCCCGCGGACCGGCGTCCGCTTCCTGAAGACAGGGAGCCTGATTGCGGGCTCGCTCGTCCTGGGCGCCGCGGCGATGGGTTTCTCGCAACAGCTGAGCGACGCCTGGCGCCGGGAGCTACTGGAAACGCGGCTCGAGGTCCGGCTCGAGCTCGCGCAACAACGAGTCGATTTGCAACTGGAGACGTTGGGACTGACACGCGAGCAGGTCGAACAGGGCGTTCGCAGCGATAGAGATCTGATGTACCACGAGCTGCAGATAGCCGAGGCCGAAGCCAACGCCCGCATCGTGGAACTCGAGCTGGAGGAGCTGCGGCGCTCGGGGAAGGAGCCGCTGGGCAAACTGTCCTCGCCTCTGGTCGACGGGCGCGACTTCGTGAGCGAAAAGATCGAGGTCCGCATGGACCTCGCACGTCACCATCTCGACCTCGTTCGCGACGACGAAAGAAGGACCCGGCAGCGGGCCGAGGCCGGATTGGTCTCCGACGAGCAGGTGGAAGCACGGAATCTCGTGGCGATGCAGGCCGAGCTAGAACTGCAGTCGCTGGCCCAGCAACTCGAGCTACGGCGTGCTTATCTCGATTCGGAGATTACTGCGGTCGAGGCCGAGCTCAAACTGCTGGAAGTCGAAACGCAGAACCGACTGGTCTTGTTGGACCGCCAGAGAAGGCACTTCCAGCGCGAGCTGGAACGCTTCCGGACCGCCATGGGCGTCGGGCCTACGCATCCCGCCGCCGCCCAGATGAGGGCGCGCGTGGCCGAGATCAACGGCCAGCTCCACCTGGCGCAGGCGGAGCTGGAGATCGTCCAACGAGAGTTGGAGCGGAGATCGACGAGGCGGTAGGACGAGTGCCCCTCCCCGCCACCCCGGCCGCTGCTGACCGCAAAACCGCCAGCGGAATCGACTCGGCGTTCGGGGTAGCGGGGAACCTCAGAAGCTCGCGGCCTCTGCACCGCAGACCTTATTGTATGACAGCAAGGCAAATCGATCACCCGCACGGGGAGGCCAATCCCTTTGCTGACGGAAGCTCTTCTGCTGTTCGGCGCCGGCCTCGCCCTGCTCGTCGCCGGCGCCGAGTTGCTGGTCCGCGGGGCCTCGAGGTTGGCCTCGAGCTTGGGGGTCGCACCACTGTTCGTCGGGCTCACCGTGGTCGCCTGGGGCACGAGTGCGCCCGAGCTGGCGGTGAATATCCAGTCGACCGTGGAGGGAGTCCCGGGGGTAGCCCTCGGCAACGCCGTAGGCAGCAACATCTTCAACGTACTGTTCGTGCTGGGGCTCTCGGCTGTCGTGGCACCCCTCGTCGTGGCTCGACAGATCGTACGTCGGGACGTGCCTCTGATGATCGCGGCCTCGTTGCTCTTCCTGCAACTGGCCCTGGATGGTGAGATCGAGCGGCTCGACGGAATCGTCCTGCTCTCCGGCCTGGCCGGCTATACCGGCTGGTCGATCTGGATGGCGCGGCGCGAGCCTGAGCCGGCGACCAACGACGCTCAGCGGGCGAATCCGCAGAGTCGGCGAGCCCACGGGTCCGTGCTTTTGAACGCACTCTTGATCCCGGCAGGGCTGGTGGTACTGGCCCTCGGGTCCCGGTGGCTGGTCGAGGGGTCGGTGGCCGTAGCCGAGGCATTCGGAGTCAGCAGACTGGTCGTGGGGTTGACCATAGTAGCCGCCGGAACTTCGCTACCGGAAGCGGCGACTTCCGTAGTTGCGGGCCTGCGTGGTGAACGAGACATCGCCGCCGGGAACGTCATCGGCAGCAATATCTTCAACATTCTAGGTGTCTTGGGAGTGACAGCCGTTATCGCGCGACCGAGCGTATCGGTGCCCCCTGCAGCCTTGCGTTTCGACGTTCCCGTGATGATCGCCGTCGCGGTAGCGTGCCTGCCGATCACCTTTACCGGACACCGGATTGCGCGGTGGGAGGGAGTCCTGTTCCTGGCGTACTATCTGGCGTTCGTAACCTACGTCGTATTGGACGCGGCGCAGCATGATGCGCTGCCGGGCTACCTCACGTTCATGAGGTTCTTCGCCATCCCTATCACCGTCGTCACCCTCCTGGTCGTCTCCGTACGCGCCTACAAGGAAGGTCGGCGCACACGGATCGAGAGCACATGACGCGCTATTCCACTGGCCGAGCGGTCTGAGCCCGCAGCGCGGGGATGAGCTCGGACTGGTCGTTCGCATGGGAGATGAAGATGAAGAGTTTCATAGCCAGCATCCGCAAGAAGTTCTTGGCCGGGATCGTGGTGACCGTTCCCGTGGTCGCCACCATCCTCGCACTGGCCTTTCTACTCCGCAATCTGGACGCCTTGCTCGGGCCCTCGATGGCCGCTCTGATCGGACGCTCGGTACCCGGGCTGGGACTGCTCGCCACATTGCTGCTCGTCCTGCTGGCCGGAATCGTAGCCACCAACTTCGCCGGCCGCCGGCTGATCTCCTTTGTGGAGAGGGCGTTCACGGCCCTGCCACTCGTGCGCCGAGTATACGGTGCTTCCAAGGACATCGTAGAGAGCGCCACCCTGTCTAAGCGTCACGTGCTGCGCGAGGTCGTGATGCTGGAGCATCCGCGCAGAGGAGCGTACTCGTACGGCTTCGTGACCAGCTACACGACGCGGCACGGGCTCGACGGACCGCAGCGCCTCGCCAACATCTTCATTCCCGGGCCGCCCATCCCCACCACCGGCAATCTCGTGGCCGTACCCGTTGACGAGCTGTTCTACCCCGATATGTCGATCGATGAGGCGCTCAAGCTGGTACTATCGCTCGGATTGACGTCGCCGCCCGAGCTGCGCGGGCGTGCGGGTGGTGCTTCCCAATTGCCCGCCTGAAGTTCCGGCGCGGCCCCGCACTTCCGGTCCGGCTCCCGACCGGTCAGCGCCCGCCGTCGACGCTGAGCGTCTGGCCGGTGATCCAGGCGGCGTGGTCGGAGGCGAAGAAGAGGACGGCGTGCGCGATGTCCTCGGGCCGTCCCAGGCGACGCACGGCGATGGACTCCACCAGCTTCCGCTGCCCCTCCTCGCCGTAGGACTGCCACTGCCGCTCCGTCGTGGGGTTAGAGCGGATGAAGCCGGGGGCGACGCAGTTCACGGTGATCCCGAAGCGCCCCAGCTCATGGGCCAGCTGCCGGGTGAAGCCGATCAGCCCGGCCTTGGCCGAGGCGTAGGCCTGGATGCCGGTGAGGCTGACGCGGATCCCGGCGCCGGACGAGATGTTCACGATGCGGCCCCACGCTGCGGCCTTCATGCCGGGCGCCACCGCCTGGGAGAAGTTGAAGGCCCCAGTGAGGTTCACGTCGAAGATCGTCTGCCAGTCTTCCGGCGATACCTCCTCCAAAGGCCGGCCTTCCTGACCCGCCACCCCGCCGGCGTTGTTCACCAGAACGTCGACCCGACCCGACTCGCGCGACGCCTCCTCGATGAATGCCCGCACCGCCTCCCGGTCCCGGACATCCACTGCCCGAGCCTCGCAGCCGGCGCCGCAGATCTCCCGAGTCTCGGCCAGGACATCGGCCAGTACGTCGCACGTCCAGACCCGGCCGCCGTGCTCGACGAAGGCCTGCACCATCGCTCGCCCCAGCCCGTGGCCTCCACCGGTGACGACGACGGTGCGGCCGCTGAAGTCGATGTTCATGCCCAACCCTCCTCCATCACCTCCCGGGCCTCGGCTACCGCCACCTCCCAAATCGCCATCATCTCCTCGTCGGGACGTTGATAGACGCCGCCGTAGTTCCCGTCCCCCACAGCCTCCTTGAATGCCGCCG
>JASFTY010000007.1:0-23609 GCA_050050535.1 Gemmatimonadales bacterium
CTCGCGAATGTCGCACTCGCGTCGATGGCGGGCTCGACGCTGACGACCGCTTCCGCCGTCCGGCCGACCCGCTCCTCCTCGACCACATCGCTGGCGAACACGACCCGGAACTTGCCGCGTCGCGAGATCTCGCCGGTCGTGTGGTAGCTTATGTAAGAGCTCCACAGCGGATCTTGGGGGCCGACCTCCGGCCGTCGAACCTCAGGCGCCCGATCACAGCCCGCGATGAGCGCAGCCACGCAGGCTGCCGCCACAAGCGATAGGAACCGTTGTCTACGCACGAGAGATCCTCCTGCAAGAGTCTTCTGCCAACGTCGCGACGGCTTTCGTATCGAACGGACCCACACATCCGCAGCCGGGTGCGTGGGTTGGATGCGCACAGAGCCGAGCTTCGGAACCGGCTACTGCGACCAGCTCGAACGATGATCGCCTAGCGCGCCACCTGGTCGCACACGACGGCGCGGCTCGCAATACCTCGAGTCTTCTATCTGAATGCGGGCACTTCTTGAAGTGGGCACTACACTCGGCTGCAGGGGACTTCCTTGGTCGGCTCCCTCCCGACACTACAATCTGGGTCCCAGGAGCGAAGTTGCCAACCCGCTAGCTGTTTGTGGAGCGGCCGCGTAGATGATGCCTGCCCGCGATCGACCACCTGGCTCGGAGCCGCCCACTGCTGCGCGCCATTCCCGCAGCAGCCCTAGCCACCGGTTCGCGGTTTTCGCTTCGTAGTGGAAGAGCGCACCCGATTCGATGTCGCTGCCGAGCTCCGGATGGGCGGTGCGCAGCCAGGCGAGGACCCGCCCTACGCTCTCCGACGTGGCCTGTATGTCCTCCGGCCGGATATCCGCCGATTGCACCTTAGCCTGTGTCGACGGATTCGCGCCGGGCAGACGATCATCTACCGCAAGCGGCGCACCTCGATCTCGCGCAACAGGCGCACCCAGCGGGCACCCTCTCGCTCATCGCTCGAGCACAGCGCCCGGCGCCCTGCAGATCCTCGACAGCAGCGCGGGTCAGGTCGCACGGTCAGGGAGGAGCCCACTTGTCCAGGAATTGGATAAAGAGCTTCTCTCCCAGCATACGGCCATCATGGAGCTCCCGCGTGTCCAGCGAATACAGAAACGTGCCGTCACTCTCCAGAACGAATATGTGCGGGTACCACTGAATCTTGGGATAGCGCGCCAGGAAGGCCCGATTCTGGTTCTCCGGGCCAACGTTGACCTTCAAGACCACGAAGCTTTCCCGCAGCTTCTGGGCGACAGCCGCGTTCTCCGCAACGAACAGATCGAGGACGACGCAGTCGATACACCACGTGCCACCGACCTCCAGGAGGATCCGCTTACCTTCCGAGCCCGCACGTTGGATGGCCGTTTCCAGGTCAGCGGCAGGATCTCGGTTCGGGTCGTACTCCGGGACGATGTAGATGGGGTCCCCGACTTCGGCTTCCTGGCCTGTCAGAACTCCGGCAGGGGAAGCGATGCCGACGACGGTCAGCGCAGACAAGAGGGCTGTGATGCGCATGATGCTAGACCTCGGTTTGAGCACCCGTGCTACTACTCCTAGCCGGCACCGTGAGGCGGCGTGTCATTGTCCCCGCTCTCGATCAACTGCTTGAGATTCAGCAGCGAGCGGTCGATCGCTCTGGACCACAGCCGCTTCATGAGCAGTCTGTCCATCAACGGCCCCAGGATCGGCGGCGGTAGATCATAAGAGAGCTCGTAGGTGAACTTCGTCGTTCCGTTCTCGGAGACAAACCGCCATCGACCTTCGCTGGACGGCCCCTTACGGGACACGGCAACCCAACCCTCGTACCTGACGAAGTCCCGGACCTCCATCTCGATCTGGAAGCCCACCCCGAGCATTCGGGCAACGTAGGCCACCCGGAATCCGTCGCCCATCGGGCCTCGGCTCAGCGGTGACCAATTGTAGACACCGCCCTGCCAGAAACTCATGCTCGACTCCCACTCGGCGACGACGAAATCGAAGACCCTATCGGCGGGGGCACCAATTTCAACAGTGTGCTCTAGCGTAGCCATGTCTTCCGCCAAGTTTCATGGCCGACGTCAGGCGGCGCCTAGCATCTTTGCGCTCAGACTGCGCGCGCATGATGCCGACCCCGGGCCGTGAGTTGCACGACGAACATCCCGGCACCGGCGCAGAACAGTGTCACCCATCACGTGAGAGTAAGGTGTCAGCCATCATCTGGAGCCTTCGCACCCCGTCGCCCAGGTCCGCCTGAGCTTCCTGGCCTGTCAGAACTCCTTGCGCTCCGCCCTAACAGGCCTATTAGCTGAGGCGTCCCTCAGCGCGACATGTTACAGGAGAGCGGCGGTCGCCGCATAAGTCGTCAGGCGCAGCTAAGGCGCGCAGCGCTTTTTGACCAGACTACGCCGCATGCATGAGAGGGACAAGGGCGGCGATTGGGAGAAAGGTTGCGCGACTAGCAGCCCGAGTGCGGACGGGTCGATCCGGGGCCATGAGGTGTTCGGACTTCGCCCGACGCCGGCCGGTTGCCAACGCCGTCCGTGGACCACTAGCTTTTTTCCTACGACAAGGCCGTCACGACGGTCACTAGCCAGCCACCCCCTAGCATCGCGAGAGCAACATGCACACCTACGGTCGCCCCATTCGTCGCCGGGACTTTCTCCGTACGACCGGCGCCGGTCTCGTGGTTCTGCCACACATCGGACTGTCGCGGTTCCTCCCGCTCGGCTCGGAAAAGTCGCGAGTCGCGCTGGTCCGCACTTCGGATCGGCAGCGCGGTGTGGCGCAGGCGCTGGGGTTGCTCGAGCTCGGCGGCGTGAGCGGCAAGCGGGTCCTGCTGAAGCCGAACTTCAATACGGCTGGCGATACGCCGGCGTCGACGCACAACGACACGCTGAGCCAGCTCGTCTACGAGCTGCGCGAGCGCGGCGCTCGCGAGATCACGCTGGGCGAGTCGAGTGGGCCGCCGGACACGCGGGACGTGATGGAACAGAAGGGGATCTTCGATCTGGCCAGTGACCTGGGCTTCGGCGTGGTCAACTACGAGGAGATCCCGGAGGCGGACTGGGTGCACTTCGGTCCGACCGGCACGCACTGGCCGGGGGGGTTCTGGTTGCCGCGGCACGTCGTGGATGCCGAGTACAACGTTTCGACCTGTTGCCTGAAGACACACGGTTTCGGCGGCGTGTTCACGATGTCGCTCAAGCTGTCGGTGGGGCTCACGCCGAAGCGGATCCGCCGGCCGCTGCACCGCTCGCCGGACATGCGGCGCATGATCGCGGAGCTCAACACGGGGTACCAGCCGCAGCTCATCGTGATGGACGGGGTGACCGCTTTCACGGACGGCGGCCCGTCGCGAGGCGAGCTGAAGCAGGCGAACGTGATCATCGCCGGCGACGATAGGGTGGCGATCGATGCCGTGGGTTTGGCGGTGCTGAAGGAGCTAGGCTCGAACGAAGCGATCATGGGCCGCAAGATCTTCGAGCAGGAGCAGATGGCGCGGGCGGTGGAGCTGGGCCTCGGGATCACGCGCGCGGACCAGATCGAGTTCGTAACGCCGGATGCGGCCAGCCGGGCCTACGCAGAAACGCTGCAAGGGATCTTGGCGTTGGGCTGAGTGCGGGCGGCGGCTGGCCGGCGATCGCCGGCAGGACGGGACGACTGCCCCCAGCGTATCGCGCACGTGCGCGGGGGTGACGACGAGTGAGAACACCGAGCGGAACGCATGCCATCGTGCGGGGTGTTCCAAACACGTTTGACCGGGCGATCACCCCCCACGAATCGGCCGAGCCTATCGACATCGAGCGGGCTCGGGAGCAACACGAACGGTACTGTGAGGCTCTCGAGGGGCTGGGGCTGACGCTCATCCGCGTCGCCGCCGATGACCGGTTCCCCGACTGTCCCTTTGTCGAGGACACGGCGCTGGTGCTGGGCGAGCGGGCGATCATCACGGCGCCGGGGGCCGAGACACGGCGCGGCGAAACTGCGGCGGTGGAGGAGTCCCTGCGTGCCCTCAAGACCCTGCATCGCGTCGAGCCGCCTGCAACCTTGGATGGCGGCGACGTCCTCCGGATACGCGACCGTCTCTATGTCGGATTATCGACTCGGACTTCCACGCTCGCAGCCGAGCAACTGGGGCGGCTAATGGCTGACGCCGGCTACGTGATCGTCCCCGTGGCGGTCAGCGGCATCCTGCACCTGAAATCGGCCTGCACCTATCTGGGCGGCGATGTGATCGTACATCTTCCCGGTCACCTGGACGATGACATGTTCGCGAGCTACGAGCGGATCACGGTTCCCGTGCACGAGGCCCACGCCGCCAATTGCCTGTCGATCAACGGTGCCGTGCTCGTGCCCGCCGCTGCCCCGGAGACGCGCACACGGATCGCAGCGGCCGGGTTCGACACGCTCGAGATCGACATCTCTGAATCGCACAAGGCGGGCGGCGGCCTTACCTGCTCCTCCATCATCTTCTAGCAAACGATGAAGCCAGACCCAGCGCGTCACCGTGGAACGACCATGCTCGAGACACTGGTCGCGGTCATCCTCGTCGCCATCCTGATAACCGTCGTGGGTGCACGCTACAGGACCGCCAAGCAGGCGGCATACGCGACACAGATGCGGGCCGAGACCCGCGACCTGATCTCCGCCCAGACGGCCTTCTACGGCACGGCGAGCCTTACCAGCACGGGCGCACGCTACGCCGCGTCACTGGAGCAACTCGCATTCGTGCCGCAGAAACACGTGCTCATCGAGTTGCGAGGGGACACACGAGGGTGGGCGGCGCTGGTGACGTCCGTGGAGCTACCGGCGGATGAGTACTTCTGCTCGGTTCACGTGGGAGACGTCGAGCCCTATGACCCGGCGGGCGAGGAAGGGGTCATGAGGTGCGAGCCGGGGGAGAACTGACTCGACACTAGACAGCGGACAACCGATCGTCGATTCTCGGCGACAAACTCGGTGCGCGATGTCCGACGCTCGACGGACGACGTTCTGGACTGATCGCCGGACGTCGGCAGTCAGTAGTTGAGAAGAAGCCGTTACTCGGTAGTCGGCTGTGGGCTGTTGAATGTCGAGATCGCCTACCTATCCAGCCCCACCGCCCGTAGCATGACCTCCCGCGGTGGGTCACGATCAAACCACTTTCTGAACGAAAGCGCCGCCTGCTCGACCAGCATCAGCCGTCCGTCGGCGGCCTCGATGCCGGCTGCGCGTGCAGCGCGCACCAGCGGCGTCTCGTCGCGGCCGTAGACCAGGTCGAGGATCGCCCGCGCCTGCACGGCGCCCGGCTCGAGCGGTAGTGGATCGGAGGGGTCGAGGCCCAGCGAGGTCGCGTTGACTACCAGATCGTACGGTTCTCCCGGCAGCGCTTCCCCGCGCTCCAGCACCCGCACGCCGGCAGGTGTACCGAGGTCCTCCACCAGCGCCTCCGCGCGCGCCCGGGTCCGATTTAGGATCTCGACCCGGTCGACGCCGGCGGTACGGCAAGCGTGGACGACGGCCCGGGCCGCGCCGCCGGCTCCCAGGAGGAGCACCCGGCAGCCGGTCACTTCGCCGCGAAGTACCGCCTGGGCGGCCGCAAGGAACGCCGCAGCGTCGGTGTTGTCGCCGCACAGGCCGCTCGCGTCGTCCCACCAGAAGACGTTGCAGGCCCCGGTCGCACGGACGGTCTCGCTGGGACGATCGAGCGCGGCGGCCGCGGCGCGCTTATGCGGTAGCGTCACGTTGCCGCCGCCACCGGCGCGAGCCAGCGATCTCATGAGCGGGCCGACCAGCTCGTCCCAGGTCCAGAGGGCGACGTAGACGGCGTCGATCTGGATAGCGTTCAGCGCGGCGTTCTGCAGCGCCGGCGAAAGGGAGTGGTGTACGGGAGCACCGAGCAGCGCGAAGAGGCGTCGATCGGTCACGGCGAGAGAATAGCGGAGAGACGATTGAGCAATCCTTCGACGGCGCGCGCGATTCGGTCTCGGGTCTCCGCGTACTCATCGGGCCCACCGCCGATCGGATCGGCGACGGGCTCGCCGGCTTCGGGCCCGTCGATGAACTCGCTCAGCAGTGCTACCTTCGTGTCCTCGCCCATCGCTTCCACTGACTCTACGTGATCCGGGGTCATCGCCAGGATGATGTCGGCGCTCTGGACGAGCTCCTTGGTGACCGGCTGCGAGCGGTGGCCCGAAAGGTCGAGCCCGATCGTGGCGGCCGCGGCCCGCGAGCCCTCCGATGCCGCCGCACCCCAGACGGCGGAGGTGCCGGCCGAGTCGACGCGCACGTGGTCCCAACCGCGCTGCTCGAGCTCGCGCTCGGCGATCGCCTCGGCCAGCGGGCTGCGGCAGGTGTTCCCCGTGCAGACGAAGAGAATGTTGTAGGTCGTCGGCTTATCCGGCGTCATCGCGCTGTGCGCTCTACTGTAGCTCCGGCAGCCAAGTCTCCAGCTCCCGGCGGCTCACCGGGCCTCGCCTCAGCAGGCGCGGCGGAGATTCGACAAAGCTCACGATCGTCGACGGTAGTGTGCCCCGTGTGGTACCGGCATCGAGTGCGACGGCCGGCACGTTGATGTCAATCAGGTCGTCACGCCCGCTGAACATCTCGAGCGCGCCCTCCAGGATCCGGGGTGGCTCGCCTCCCGCCAGATTCGCACTGCTCGAGGTCAGCGGCCGTCCCCAGACGGCCAACAGTGTCGCGACCGTCGGATCGGGGCTGATGCGCACCGCCAAACCGTCGCCGGGTCCCGCCAGTCCCTCCGGCGCACCCGGGCAGCGGACCACGATCGTCAGCGGCCCCGGCCAGAAGTACCCTGCCAGCCTCTCTGCGTTCTCGGGCCACTCGAGGGCCGGGAACGACGCATGCAGCGCCTCGAGATCGGGTACGAGCAGGAGGAGCGGCTGGTCCGGCTCTCGTCGCTTTACCCTGGCGACGAGCCGATTGTTCGCCGCCGAGCCATCGCCGCCGATCCCGTAGACGGTTTCCGTCGGATGAACGACCAGGCCGCCCGCTCTCAAGACATCCGCGGCGATGGCGGCGGCGCGTCGGCGCTCGGCACCGCTTCGCGCCGCGACGACCCGGACTTCCATCGTTAGCCGCCCGGAGCCGGCGGCGAGGAGCCTCGCCGGGCGAGCAAGGCCGCGGCGATCTGAAGGTCGACGGGGCGTGTCACCTTGGGATTGGGATCCTCGATCTCGACGAGTACGAGGTCGAGGCCGTAGTGCTCGCAGAGCCCGGCGCTGTCCGATGCGACGACCCCGTCCGCCTCCGCCCGGCGATACACGTCGACGATCGGCCGGCGAGGAAAGATCTGAGGCGTCTCGGCGCGCCAGAGGTTCTCGCGGTCGACGGCGCCGAGCACGCGACCGGCCGCGTCCGTCTGCTTGAGCGAGTCGGTGACGCGCCGGGCGGCGACGGCACCGCGCTCAGGCCCGACCCTCTCGAGTACTCGCGTGATCGCCGCGCCACTGATCAGCGGGCGCGCGCCATCGTGAACGGCGACGTAATCGATCTCCTCGGGCACGGTCGCCAGACCGAGCCGGACCGAGTCGGAGCGTTCGGGACCACCGGCGGCCAGCAACAAGCCCTCGGATACCAGCCGCGCGAGCCAGGCGGGCGGCGACTCGACGCTTGTCGGCGGGAGCACGAGGGTCACACCGGCGAAGGCCGGGTGCGCGCGAAACGCCTCGACCGACCAGAGGACGAGCGGCTTGCCCGCCAGCGCCGCGAACTGTTTCGGTTCACCCGAGCCGAACCGTATCCCGCGTCCCGCGGCGACGATGACCGCCCAGCCACTAGCCGAAGAGGACATCGACCAGCCGCCTCAAGTCCGAGACCTGTTCGAGAGCGACCGGCACGCTCTTCCCGGAGATCTCGGAGGTCGCCGCCAGGTACGCGCGTCGGAAGCCGAGCCGCCCCGCCTCGCCGAGCCGGCGATCGAGCTGCCGGACCGGCCGGACCTCGCCGCCCAGGCCGACCTCGCCGACGAACACCGCCTCCGCGTCCAGCACGCGGTCGCGGATCGCCGAGGCGACCGCGGCGACGACCGCCAGATCGGCGGCCGGCTCGCTCAATCGCAGCCCACCCACCACGTTGAGAAACACATCGAGGTCCGAGGTGCGCAGCCGCGCACGTCGCTCCAGCACCGCCAGCAGCAGCGCCAGTCGCCGGCTGTCGAAGCCGGTGGTCACTCGCTGCGGCGACCCGTAGACCGACTTGTTGACCAGCGCCTGCACTTCGACCAGCACCGGGCGTGTGCCTTCCAGCGCTGCCGCGACCGCCGACCCGCTGACGCGATCCTGTCGGCCCTGCAGGAAGAGCGCCGACGGATTGTCCACCGGCTCGAGTCCGGCGGCACCCATCCGGAACAGCGCGATCTCGTCGGCGGCACCGAACCGGTTCTTGGTGCCGCGCACGATGCGGTGGTCGAGGCCGGTGGGCGACTCGAAGTAGAGCACGACATCGACGATGTGCTCGAGCGTCTTCGGGCCCGCGATGCCGCCCTCCTTGGTCACGTGCCCGACCAGGAACACCGCCATCTCACGACGCTTCGCCACCCGCTGCAGCGCCGCGGCGACCTCACGCACCTGCGACACGCTGCCCGGCGCGCTCTCCAACCGCTCGGTATAGAGTGTCTGGATCGAATCGACGACCAGCACGTCGGGCGCCAGCTCCTCGACCCGATCGATCACCACTTCGGCCGTCGTCTCGGCCAGCATCATCACAGCGTCGCTCGATTCGGCCAGCCGCTGCGCGCGGAGCTTCACCTGGTAGGCCGACTCTTCGCCCGAGACGTAGAGCACCCGGTGGCCCGCAGCCGCCATCCGCGCCGAGACCTGCAGCAGCAGGGTCGACTTGCCGATACCCGGCTCGCCGCCCAGCAGGACCAGCGAGCCCGGCACCACACCGCCGCCGAGGACGAAGTCGAGCTCGGCCAGCCCGATCCGCCAGCGCGGCCGCTCGATCCCCTCGACATCGGCGAGCGACACGGCGCGCGACTCCGCCGCCGGGCGTGACCCGACGCGCTCGGCGGCCGGCGCCGGTCGCACCCGCTCCTCGACCAGCGTGTTCCAGGCCTTGCAGTGCGGGCACTGGCCCTCCCAGCGGTGAGTTTCGCCGCCGCACTCGGTGCAGAGGTAGACCGTTCGGACTTTGGGCATATGGCTCAGTGACGATGGGAACCGAAGTTCGATATGTGAAACTTGAAATTTGAAGTGTGAAATGCGGTCTCGGCCGCCAGCCGGCCCGCCAGGTTCGAACTTCAAGACTCACATATCACATTTCGTACTTCTCTCCCTACCCGGACTCGGCCACCACCCGGGACACGGACTCGAAGCGCGTGTACTCCTTGCGGAAGAAAAGATCGATCGTACCGGTGGGCCCGTTGCGCTGCTTGCCGCAGATCAGCTCCGCCTTCCCTTCCAGCGACTCGCCCTCCAGGCCGTGCTCCTCGCGTCGGTAGACCTCGGGCCGGAAGATGAACAGGACGACGTCGGCGTCCTGCTCGATGGCGCCGGACTCGCGCAGGTCGGCCAACTGCGGCCGGTGGTCGGTCCGCTGTTCCGGCGCTCGCGACAGCTGGGACAGGGCGATGACCGGCACGGCCAGCTCCTTGGCCACGGCCTTGAGCGCGCCGGAGATCGCGCTGATCTCCTGCACGCGACTCTCCGAGCGGGGCCCGCGCATCAGCTGAAGGTAGTCGACGACGATCAACCCGAGATCAACTTCCGCCTTGAGGCGGCGCGCCTTCGCCCGCAACTCGAGCGCCGTGATCGCCGGCGTGTCGTCGATCCAGATCGGCGCGGTGTTCAGGTGGCCGGCCGCTGTCGCCAACTGCATGTACTCCTGCTCCGACAGTCTGCCGCGCCTCAGGTTCTGGGAGTTCACCTGGCCTTCGGCACAGAGCAGACGCTGCACGACCGCCTCCTTCGACATCTCCAGAGAGAAGAGGGCGACGGGAGTGCCGTGCTCGATGGCGGCGTGCTGGATGACGTTCAGGGCCAGCGACGTCTTGCCCATCGACGGGCGGCCGGCGATGACGATCAGATCGGAGCGCTGGAACCCGGCGGTGAGGTTATCGAGGTCCGGGAACCCGCTGGGCACCCCGGTGACCGCCCCCTTGGCCTGCTGCAGCTTCTCGATGTGCTCGAACGCCGGCCACAGCACCTCCTTGATCCAGATAAAGCCCTTGCGGCGACCCGCCTGCGAGATCTGGAAGATCCGCTGCTCGGCGCGGTCGATCGTATCCTCGACCGCCTCGCCCGACGAGCCGAACGCGTCGCGTATCGTCTCGGTCGACGCCTCGATCAGCCGCCTGAGCAGCGCCCGGTCACGGAGGATCCTGGCGTGGTACTCGATGTTGGCGGCCGTGGGCACCGCCTCCATCAGCTCCGCCAGGTAGGCCGGACCACCCACGGAGTCCAGCTCGCCGCTGCTCCGCAGCTCCTGGGTGAGCGTCACCGGGTCGATGGCTTCGCCCCGCTCGAACAGCCGCCGCATCGCACGGTACAGCCGCCGGTTCGCCTCCCGGTAGAACATGCCATCGTCCACCGCCTCCACCGCCTTGGCGACGGCGTCGGCGTCGATCAGCATGCCGCCCAGCACGGAGATCTCCGCCTCCGGCGACCACGGGGCCTGCCGGTCGGCGAACACGTCGGACGCCCGCACGCCGCCGGCCGCCTCTTCGCCGGGCGCCACCCAGTCAGCCACGGCTGCCTACCGGCGCTCGGCCGCCCGCCTCGTCGTAGATTCGGCGCAGCAGCTTCAGATCCTCCCAGGCTGGCCGCTTCCACTGCTGATTGCGCAGCAGGGCCGCGGGATGGTAGGTCACTACGACTGGAATCCCCATGAACTCGTGCCTCGCGCCACGCAGCCGGCCCAGCGACGCCTCGCTGGCCAGGACCGTCTGAGCGGCGAAGCGGCCGAAGGCGCAGATCGCCTTGGGCGCGACGAGCTCCACCTGCTGACGAAGATAAGGCCGACAGGCCGCAACTTCATCTGCCACGGGATCCCGGTTCTCGGGGGGCCGGCACTTCAGGACGTTGCAGATGAAGACCTCGTCGCGCCGGAACCCGATCGCCGCCAACATCTTGTCGAGCAGCTTCCCGGCCGGACCGACGAACGGCCGACCCTGCCGGTCCTCTTCGTAGCCCGGCGCTTCGCCCACAACCAGCAGGTCCGCGTCGCGATCACCTTCGCCGAAGACGACCGTGGTCCGGCCCTCCGCCAGCCGGCAGCGGGTGCAGCCGAGCACCTCGGCCCGCAGTCGCTCGAAGCGGTCGGCGGCGTCCGCCGCCTCCGCAGCGGCCGCCTCCCGGACGGCCGGCGCCTCGACCGCAGCTCGGCGCGCCTGCCGTGCCAGGCCGTGCCCGGTCGGCGCACGCAGCCGCTCGAGTAGCTCGGTATTCGTGCAGTTCTCGAGGTAGAGCTCGCGCTGTCCCAGTTCGGCTCTCTGTCTGAGATAGCGAGCCAGAAGCTCGCGCGCCGTCGCTCGCTCAGTCACCCGGCAGAAGTCTCTCCGCTCGGTCGAGGATCTCGTCGGCCACTTCGGCCTTCAGCATCAGGGGCAGCGTCTCGGCGCCGCCCGATTTGTCGATGATCGTCACACGGTTCGTATCGACCTCGAACCCCGCGCCCGGCTCGCTGGGGTCGTTGAGGACGATGAGGTGGGCGCCCTTGTCCTCGAGCTTGCGGCGCGCCGACTCGACTCCAGCTTCGCCAAGTTCGACGGCGAACGCAACGAGCAGACAATCGTCGGGCGCGAGCCGGCCGGCTGCGGCGAGCAGATCCGGACACGGCTCGACGCCGATGGACTCGAGCCCGCTGGCGCGCCGGATCTTACCTTCCTGGGGTGCGGCGGGCTTGAAGTCGGCCACGGCTGCGGCCATGAAGACCGCAGATGCGTCGGTGAGCGCCTCGCTCAGCGCGACACCCATCTGCTCGGCCGTCTCCACCGCGCGCACATCGGCCAGCTCCGGCGGCGCCGGCACGTGAGAGGGCCCGGTGATCAGAACGACGTCGGCGCCGCGCCGCCAGGCGGCGGCAGCGATCGCGTGGCCCATACGGCCGGACGAGCGGTTACCAATGTAGCGTACCGAGTCGACCCGCTCCCAGGTCGGGCCCGAGGTCACGACGACCCGCTTGTCGCGCCAGCGGCTCGCCCGCTCAAGCTGGCGGCCCACGTAGGCGAAGATGACGTCCGGCTCGACCATTCGCCCCCAGCCCTCCTCGCCTTCCGCCAACTCGCCGAACGCCGGCCCCACCAGTTCGTGCCCGTAGCCGCGCAACGCCTCCAGATTGGCCTGCGTCGCAGGGTGCTCGAACATCCGGGTGTTCATCGCCGGGGCGAGCAGCGCGCGACGCGGCGCTGCCAGGAGGGTCGTCGTCAGCAGGTCGTCGGCGATCCCGGCCGCCAGCTTCGCCAGCAGGTTGGCGGTCGCGGGGGCGACCACGATCGCGTCCGCCCAGCGCCCCAAATCGATATGCTGCAGCGAGCCATCCCAGAGCGAGCTCAGAACGGGCCGACCCGTCAGACCCTCGAACGTCGTGGGTCCGACGAACCGCGCGCCACTGCTTGTCAGGATGACTTGTAGGTCAGAGCCCGCACCGAGTAGCTGGCGCACCAGCTCCGCCGCCTTGTACGCGGCGATCCCACCGGATACGCCAACCAGCACCCGCTTGTCGTCGAACGGGCGCATAGGCCTGGATCACGACGCCGCGCGGCGCCGCCTCACTAGACGGAACTCGATCGATCCGCCCGTCAGCTCCTTGAGAGCCCGGGTCGTCAGCTTCTCCGGCCCGTACGGGGACGCACCGAGTCGGAGGGCGTTGATCTCGCGAGCATAGCGGGCCGCCACGAGCACACCCAGGTACTTGTTGCCGGCGGCCGTTTCGGCGATCTGCTGCGGGGTGAAAACCTTCATGCGGTTCGTTGCCTCTCGACGGTTAGGCCCTGTGCGAACGGAGAAACTTACTCGGACGAGCCGTCCCGTGGAAGGGCTGGGTCAGCGACATTCCCGTTCCAGACCCTCCCGCAGCTCACGGCGCAGCTCTGCGATCGCGCCGCTGAGCCGGCCGAGCCGCTGGCGCTCCGCCCCGACGATGGCCCGGATCCGCTCGACCGCGTCGTCCAGCCGATCGTTGACCACGACGTACTGGAACTCGTCGATGCAGGTGATCTCGCTCTTCGCCGTCTCGAGACGGCGACGCAGGTGCGACTCGTCCTCACTCCCGCGTTCCCGCAGTCGCCTCATCAGCTCCCGGAACGAGGGAGGTAGTAGGAAGACTGTGACGGTGTCGGAGCGCGTCTCGACGACCTGGCGGGCGCCCTCGACGTCGATGTCGAGGATCAGCACGCGATCCTGGCGCTCCGCGTCCTCGAGGTTGGACCGCGGCGTACCGTACAGCTCGCCGTGTACCTCGGCCCACTCGAGCAGCTCACCGTTGCGAATCATCGATTCGAACTCGTCGCGGCGAACGAAATGATAGTCGACGCCCTCGCGCTCGCCCGGCCGCACCGAGCGGCTCGTCGCCGACACGGAGAAGATGAAGTCGTCGGACCGCTCGACCAGCGCACGCGCCACGGTCGTCTTGCCCGTCCCGGACGGCGCGCAGATGGCGAGGGCGAAGCTCTTCTTCATTCGATGTTCTCGACTTGCTCGCGCAACTTCTCGATCGCCGTCTTGATCTCCACCGCCAGTCTCGCGATCTCCGCGTCGTTGGCCTTCGAGCCGATCGTGTTCGCCTCCCGATGCATCTCTTGGACCCAAAAGCCCAGCCGCTTGCCCGCCGGCTCCGAGCCACCGTCATCGAGCAGTTGCTCGAACTGGGCGATGTGCGAGCGCAGCCGCACGACCTCCTCGTTCAGATCCCAGCGCTCCGCCAGGTAAGCGATCTCCCGCGCCAGCCGCTCCTCGTCGACCTGCGCATCGCCGCTCAGCTCGGCCACTGCGGCCCGCAGCCGATCGCGTTCCTCGACCAGCCGCTGCGGCGCACGCGTCCCGATGGCATCGAGCGCCCCGACCATCGCAGCGAGTGATTCCCGCAGATCGGCCGCCAGCGCCCTACCCTCCTGCTCGCGCATCTCCGCCACCCCAGCCAGCGCGCCTCGCGTCGCCCGGGCAACGTCCTCGAAGGGGAGCAGCTCGAGTTCATCCGGCGGCGGAGCGAAGATGTCTCCGAACCGCGTAACGAGTCCGACGTCCACGTCGCCCGCGAGGCCGTGACGCTCCTTGAGATCCTGCAGCGCCACCAGGTAGGCGGCCAGCCGGTCGTGGTCGACCTGGACGGGGTGCACGACCCCAGGCCCCGGCCGGAAAGCCAGCCGGAAATGCACCGACCCGCGCGCGATGCTCTCACGCAGGATCTGGGTGAGCTCGACCTCCCAGCGCTCGGCGCCGCTGGGCAGGCGAAAGTGCGTGTGGAAGTGGCGGTGATTGAGGGTGCGGATCTGTACGGTCACCAACCCGATGGCGCTCTCGCCCTGGGCCTCACCGAACCCGGTCATGCTGCGGATCATATCGCCTCCGTCACACGTTCCGCTTCCACCATCCGAGCCAACCCAATATCCGTGATCGGACATTCATTGACCAGATGGCCAAGCTATTCTCGAGCACCAATGAGCAACGGTCAACACCCGATGGTCATCGAGTGGAGGAGCGCGCGGTCCCCCCAACGCCGATTACCCCTCAGTTCCAGAACTCCCATTTGACGCCGAAGTGGATGCGGGTGAGCGGCAGGAGCAAGCCCGGGATGTCCTGGGCATCTCCCTCGGCGACGAAGTACTCGTAGTTGTAGAAGAGGAAGAAATCCTTGATCCGCACGACGGCTTCGGCGCGCAGCCAGTCCTGCGGCGCCATCGTCACCCAACCCTCGCTCAGGTTCGGATCCGGTACGCGCGTCACGCCACGCCTGCCACCCATCACCGTGAGCCATACCTCGAGCTGATCCCTCAACGCCAGGACGTGGTACAGGCCGTCGGCGCGGAACGACTCCTGGGGCCAGTAGTAGAAATCGCCGGCCTCCCGGTTCCGGTAGAACCCGCCGATGACCGCTTCGCCGCCGAACAACCGAAACAGCCTGCCCCTGGCCCAGGCCTCGACGACACCTACCGTGCCGCCGGCAAGGGCGGTGGCGCTATCGACCGGCGGCCCCAGCGCCGGCGACGGCTCGGTTCGCCATCTGCCGCCACGGCCGCCGACCGTCCAGCTCCACAGCCTGATCTCGCCGCCCGCCGTCCAGCGGGTGAACTGATAGCGCGGGCGAGGCGACTCGCCGAGCAGCCCCCGGTCGCCCTCCTCGACCTCGGCGAGCAGCCGCACGTTGAGCGGCAGGTTGACCTCCGCCGCTCCGTAGACCGAGGCTACGTTGAAGTCGTCCCACTTCTCGAAGCGCCCGCTGGCGTAGAGCGCGGCCGGCCCGGCCCGCAGCTCAAGCGACGCCTCGGGCTCGAGTGTGGGCAGCCCATCGCCGTCCCAGGCGCGCACCGTGACCTGCGCCCGCCAGATCGACGACGCGTGCGCCGCGCGGAGCGCCACCTGGCTCACGCCGCGCTCCCTCGGTTCGCCACCGACGCTGTCCGAGGCGCTGGCGTGGCCCGCCACGAGGTCCGTGTGCCAGCCGTCACCCAGCGGCCGCCGCAACCGCAAGATCCAATCGGTCCGCCTCGGGTTCGGGAACAGGTCCCGGGCCACCGTCGTGTTGCGGTACTCGACCTGACCCCAGAAGCCCCAGGGCAGCGGGTAGGCGAGATGTGCGGCAAGCGCATCGCGCCGGGAGTTCCCGCTCGCGATGAAGCCATCGGTCACGATCCGGTCGAAACCGAAGGCGACCCGTGCGCGCCCGATCCCCGAAGACAGGAACGCGCGCAGCAGGCTGGTCTCGCGATCACCGTCGCCCGCCTCGATCCGCGAGTACGGCTCGTGCCGAGGGTTGCGGTACGTCTGCGAGTAGGCGTGATAGCCGCCGGGCTCGCGGGCCAAGGCCACGTGCTGCTGATCGACCAGCGTGAAGAGGTGGAGATCGAGGGCCGAGCCGAGCATCGGCACGACCTCGTAGCCGTCCAGATTGTAGCGGAAGCTGCCACCGCCGCCCCCGGCGAAGACCGCCGATTGCGGCCCCTCCAGGAAGCCGGCACGGAGCGGGTCGAGAAACGGCGTGAACTCCAACAGATCGGCGAAGCTCAAGGCGCCCGTCGCCAGCAGGTCCAACATCTCCCAGTCCTGCGCGATGCCGGGCGCTGCGGAGGCGGGGTCGGGGAAGAGCGGGAAGGCCGGCGCCGGGGTGGTGTCAGCGGCGGCGGTGTCGGCCGCCGCGCTGTCCGGCTCCTGCGCGCCGGGAGGCGGCACCACCGTTTCCGGGTCCTGCGCGGCCAGCGAACGCGGACCCGCCAGCGCCAGACCGCACAGGGCGGTCAGACAAGCGACGACGGCGCATCTTGTTCGGCTACGGTCCTGATGACGCGTGAAACGATATCGCAGAGGTCGGTTGTGGGGAGCTTCTCGCTTCATGGGTGCTCGTATGGCGCTCACGAACTCAGAGAATAGACACGCGTGCGCGTAGTGGTTGCGATCAGCCGGCCCGACCTCGCACCCAATCGGTGAACAGGCGCACGCCTACCCCCGTGGGCCCCACGGGCTGGTACGGACCTGCCTTCTCGGCCCACGCCGTTCCCGCGATGTCCAGGTGAGCCCACGGCACCGAGCCGACGAACTCGCGCAGGAAGATGCCGGCCGTGATGGCGCCGGCCGGTCGACCGCCGGTGTTCTTGATGTCGGCGACCTCCGACTTCAACTGCTCGCCGTACTCGTCCCACAGCGGGAGCTGCCAGACCCGTTCGCCGCAGCGATCCGCGGCGACCCGGATCTCATCGACCAGGTCCTGGTCGCTCCCCATCAGCCCGATCGCCTGGTGTCCCAGCGCGACCACGCAGGCCCCGGTCAGCGTGGCGATGTCGATCAGCGCCTCCGGCTCGAAGCGCGCCGCGTAGTTGAGCGCGTCCGCCAGAATCAAGCGCCCCTCGGCATCCGTGTTCAGAACTTCGATCGTCTTGCGTGACCGGGAGCCGATGACGTCGCCGGGGCGCATCGCGTGACCCGAAGGCAGATTCTCGACCGCCGGGATCAGGCCCACAACGTTGGCCTGTAGCTCCAACTCCGCCACCGCCCGCACAGCACCCAGCACCGCCGCCGCGCCCGACATGTCGTGCTTCATCGTCTCCATGCCCTGCGGCGTCTTCAGCGACAGTCCACCGGCGTCGAACGTGACACCTTTCCCCACCAGAACCAGCGGCCGCTGGCCCTTGACCGGAGAGTACTCGATCGCGATGAAGCGCGGCTCCTCGTCACTCCCCGCAGCCACCGACAGCAGTGCGCTCATCCCGTCCTTCCTCATCGCCTCACGATCCAGGACCGTGACCTTCAGCCCCAGACCCTCGCCCAGCCGCCGCGCCTCATCCGCCAGGTACCTCGGGTTCACTATGTTCGCCGGGCGCGTCGTCAGCTCGCGCGCGTAGTTCTGTGCCCGGGCCACCACCCGCCCGTACTCCGCACCTCGCTTCGCCAGCCGCTTCGACTGCGCGTTGGGGACCAGCAGCGTCAGCGACTCCAGCGCCGGCCTCTGGCCGTTCTCCGCCGGCTCGCTCCGCAGCTCCTCGAACCGCCAGCTGCCCAGCACCGCCCCTTCCACCACGGCCCGCGAGCCCGCCTCCAGATCCATCGACCCGCCCAGCCAGTCCGCCGCCACCGACACGACCATCTCCGTGACACCCAGCTCCGACGCGCGCCGCGCCGCCTGGCCACCCGCTTGCCTCAGCCGCTCGGCCGTCAGCTCGGGCCGCGACCCCACGCCCACCAGCAATACCCGATCCGGGCCACCGCCCTTCACCCGGTACAGCAGCAGCAGCTCGCCGCGACGCGCCACGAAATCGCCGCCCGTCACCGCCCGGGTCAGCGTGAGTCCGAGCACCTGGTCCAGCGGGTCTAGCTCGGCCGCCGGCCGCTCGGGCTCCCCCTCCCGACCCTGACACCATGGCAGGACCAGGAGCGGTGTGTCGATATCAGACGGCTTGTCGGCCACAACATCGATGTCCATGGAACTCTCAGGCCTCTCAGTTCAAGAGCGAGCGACGCCTGCAGGCGTCCCCGGCTCGATCGATCGTTCGTTCTAGGCGGCCCACCTCGGTCTCGAGCGCCGTGGGACACGAGCCACCGTTTCGCGGCCTGCTGCGGCCGAACAGCGCCGCCCCTGCATCGGTGTCCGCCAGCCTACCGCATTGTACAGCCCGGACGCGGATCCCGGAATCCCGTCTTCTCCAGAACCCGTAGCCTTCCCTATTCCCCCATTCCGAGGCCGGGGTGCCACGTGGAACCCCCGAGGCCGTCGGCGCTCAGCGCAGCGCCTTTTCCAGGGCCGTCGCCGAGTCCGTCTTCTCGTCCCGGTACTTGACGATCAGGGGTGCATAGACCTGCAGGCCGTGGGCCTCGGCCAGGGGGCCCGTTGCGCGTCGCGAGCCCGGCACGACCACGGCGCCCTCGGGGACGGTGAGTGGCCGGTCCGGCGTGGCGCGGTAGATCTCATCGCGGACGAGGTCGAAGAGGGGTGTGGACGCCGTGAGGTTGACCCCGGCCGCGATGACGGCCCGGCGCCCCACCAGGGTCCCCTCGAAGACACCGGCGTTGCCGCCGATCACGACGTCGTCCTCGACTATGACGGGGCGGAGGCGGATCGGCTCGAGGACGCCGCCGATCTGGGCGCCGGCGCTGAGGTGGACCCGGGCGCCGATCTGGGCGCACGAGCCCACGAGGGCGTGGGAGTCGATCATCGTCCCCTCCCCCACGTAGGCACCCGCGTTGACGTAGGCCGGTGGCATGATCACCACCCCTGGCGCCAGATAGGCTCCGGCGCGCACCGTGGTGCCGCCGGGCACGATCCGCACGTTGGCCGCGGCGCCGTCCGTCTCCCGCAGGGGCAGTGTGTCCCGGTCGAAGTACTGCGGCGGCGGCCCGGCGTAGCGGGCCGTCCGGCCGATCCGGAAGGCGAGCAGTATTCCAGCCTTGACCCACTCCACGGCGTGCCAGCCGGACGGGCCCGGCTCGGCGGCCCGCAGGGCGCCCCGGTCGAGGGCCGCCAGCAGTCGGCTCACAGCCGCCCGGGCGGCCTCCAGGTCCGACGGGCTCTCCTGGCCGGCCCAGCGCTCGATCTCGGCGCGCAGCTCGGCGTGCTCGGTCATCCTAGCAGCCCGGCCCTTTCCAGCGCGTTGCGCAACGTCGCTGCGCTCTCTTGCGCGAGCGGTACCAGCGGCAGCCGGAAGCGAGCCGGCATCCGGCCCATCATCTCGAGCGCCGTCTTGACCGGTATCGGGTTGGTCTCGACGAAATTGGCGAGCATAAGCGGGAGCAGCCTGTAATGCAGCTCACGGGCGAGCCCGGCATCGCCCGCCAGGGCCGCCCGGACCATGTCGGACATGAGCTTTGGGGCTTCGTTGGCCACCACGGAGATCACGCCGTCGGCGCCAGCCGCGATCATCGGCAGGGTGAGTGCGTCGTCGCCGGAGAGCACCAGGAAGTCGGCGGGCCGGTTCTCGATGATCGCCATCACCTGCTCGATGTCGCCCGACGCCTCCTTGACCCCGGCGATCTTGTCGATCTGCGCAATGCGCAGCAGGGTCTGGGCGCTGATGTTCGAGGCCGTGCGACCGGGGACGTTGTAGACGAAGACCGGCAGGCTGACGGCGGCGGCCAGCGCTCCGTAGTGGGCGACGAGCCCGGCCGGAGTGGGCTTGTTGTAGTAGGGGCTAACGGCGAGAATCGCGTCCGCTCCCGCGGCCTCGGCGCCTCGGGCCAGGGCCACATTAGCGCTCGTGTCGTTGGTCCCGGCGCCGGCCATGACGGCGACTCGACCGGCGGCGATCTCCACGGCCGCCGCGATCAGGCGACCCTGCTCCTCGGGCAACAGGGTCGCGCCCTCGCCGGTGGTGCCGCAGGGCACCAGGAACTCGACGCCGCCGTCGATCTGGGCCTCTACGTGGCGCGCGAACAGCTCGTGATCGACGGATCCATCCTCGCGAAACGGCGTGACCAGCGCCGCGCCCGTCCCGCGAAAGCGACTCAGGTCCATGTCTCTTCCAACATATCGTCGAGTGTGAACAGGCCGGGGCGCCCGCGGATCCACTCCGCCGCGGCCACGGCGCCCCGCGCGAAACCGGCCCGGCCCCGGGCCTCGTGGCGCAACTCGATGCGGTCATCGAGACCGTCCAGCCCCACCGTGTGGGTCCCCGGGATCTCGCCGGCGCGCACCGCCGCCACCTGGAGTACCGAAGGATCGACCGGCCCGTCAGGGAGTGCAAGCTGCCAGCGCTGCTTGTCGGATAGCTCGGCCAGGAGGATCTCGGCTAGCCGCCGGGCCGTCCCGCTGGGATGGTCCTTCTTGTGCCGGTGATGGGCCTCTAGGACGTAAGCGTCGTAGCCCTCCAGACGGTCGGCGAGCCGGGCTGCCAGCCTGGCGAGCCTGAAGAAGAGCTGCATGCCGAGTGAGAAGTTGGGCGCGTAGATCAGGCCCGAGCCCGCAGCCTCCACGGCGGCCCGCACCTCCGCGAGCCGGTCGTACCAGCCCGTCGTCCCGCTGACCGTGTCGGCCCCGCACGCCGCCAGCGCCGCGATATTCGCCGGCGCCGCCTCCGGCACGCTGAACTCGACGGCCACCTCGGCACCGTTCAAGGTCTGGGCCGTTATCCCGCGCCCTTCGGGATTGGCGTCCACATCGATCCTGGCCACGACCTCATGGCCCCGGGCGCTCGCGACCTCCTCCACCGCGCGGCCCATGCGACCGTAGCCGATCAGCGCGACCTTCATTCCGCGCCTCCCACGTCCTGCGGCACCGATTCGATGAGCTCGGCGTGCAATCGTCGGACGACGCCGGGCGCCTGGCCTTCGGCGACCAGGAAGCTCAGACAGACGTCGGAGGCCTGTGAGATCAGGTGCACGGGCGTCGCGCCGAGCGCCGAGAAGACTCCGGCGGCGATCCCCGGCCGCCGCAGCAGGCCGTGCCCGACGACGCTCACCGTGGCCAGGTCCGGGACCACCTCGACCTCGGCGAACCGGCCCAGCTCCTCCGCCGCGGCCCCCATCCCCGCACGGGCGTCCAGTGTGAAGGCGGTCGAGGTGTGCGAGGTCGCCACCAGGTCCACCGGCAGCCGGTGTCGGGCCAGAACGTCGAAGACGCGCGCCAGGAAGCCGTACGCCATGAACATCGGGCGCGAGCGCACCGTCACCAGCGTCACAGACGGTTTGTACGCCACCGCCGCGACCCCGGCGGCGCGCCGGACGTCGTGGCGGATCAGCGTCCCGGCCGATTCCGGCCGCCCGGTGTTGCGCACACGGAGCGACACGTCGCCCGCCGCGGCATGCTTCGCCGCCGCCGGGTGGATCACCTTGGCCCCGAAGTACGCCAGCTCCACCGCCTCCTCGTAGCCCAGCTCGGCGAGCACCCGGGCGGCGCCCACATGGCGGGGCTCGGCCGACAGCACGCCGTCCACATCGGTCCAGATCCCGACCTCCTCCGCCCCCAGCGCGGCGCCGATGATCGCCGCGGTGAAGTCGGAGCCGCCGCGCCCTAGGGTCGTCGTGGTACCGTCCTCGGTGGCGCCCACGAACCCCTGGAGCACCGGGACCCGGCCCGCCTCCAGCAGCGGGCCCAGCACCTCACGGATCAGCCTGGCCGTCTCCTCGTCTTCCGGCACGGCACCGCCGACGCGGTCGTCGGTGCGGACCACCGACCGGGCGTCCACGACCTCCGCGGCCAGCCCGGCCTGCACCAGAGCCGCCGCCATGAGTTGGGCCGACAGGTCCTCGCCGATCGCGCTGATCTCGTCGCGGGCTCGCCCCAACTCGGCGATCTCGGTCCCGCGAGCCGCCCCCTCGAGGGCGGTGGGCAACCGCGAGAAGACGCCGTCGATTCTCCCCAGCAGCGCCGCCCGCTCCGCCGGCTCGCCGACGATTCCCGACGCCGCCTCCTCGTGCCGCACCCAGAGCGCCTCGGTGAGCCGGGCAAGCTCGGCCGCCGTGCCGCCGCCCGCCGCGACCCGGTCGGCCAACTCCACCAGGTCGTCCGTCACACCGCCCAGCGCCGAGACCACCACGACGCGCTCGCCCGGGCAGCGCCGCACCAGGTCCGCCGCGTGGCGGATCCGATCCGCGTCGGCCAGCGACGTGCCGCCGAACTTGTAGACGATCATCGGGCCCGCGCCCCGGCGATGTGACCGGCGCGGTGGCACAATTCGGCGTTGAGCAGCGCGGCGCCCGCCGCCCCGCGAACAAGATTGTGAACCAGGGCCGCGAACTTCACGTCCAGTGTCTCGCACGCCCGCACGCGACCCACGGTGATCGTCATCCCGTCGCCACGGTCCCGGTCGAGGCGCGGCTGCGGGCGCGTCACGTCCTCGACCACCTCGATCGCCCGCTCCGGCGCCGTCGGCAGCCGCTCGTCCGTCACCGCACCTCTGAAGCCGGCCATCGCCGCGACGACATCATCCAACCCCGCCAGCCGCGCCAGCTTTACCGAGACGGCGAGCAGGTGCCCGTGGCTCACCGGCACGCGATGCGCCTGCGCGCTCACCGGAAACTTCGCACACCGCACGCCCTCACCCTCCAGCTCGCCCAGAATCTTCTGCGGCTCCGCCGCCAACTTCTGCTCTTCGCCCGCGATCTGCGGCAGCACGTTGTCCAGCATGTCCGCCGCCGAGGGCCCGGGACGCCCGGCACCAGAGAGCGCCTGTAGCGTCGTCACCGCCACCGCCCGCACACCGAACGTGCGGTGCAGCGGTGCCAGCGCCAGCGCCAGCCCCACGACCGAGCAGTTCGGATTCGTCACCAGCACCCCCGGCCAGCGCCCCTGTTGATGCGCAACCAGCGCCAGGTGATCCGCGTTCACCTCCGGGATGATGAGCGGTACGTCTGGGTCCAGCCGATGGCTGGCGGCGTTGCTGACCACCACGTGACCGCGGCGGCAGAGCTCCTCCTCCACCGGCCCCGCCTCAGCGCTCGGCAGCGCGGAGAGCAGCACCGGCGATGACCATTCGCCACCCGACGACTTGAGGGCGAGGCCGAGCACGCGATCGCTGAGCGCCACACCGCCCGGCAGCCCGTCGAGCGCCGCAGCCTGGCCGTAGGGCCGGCCCACCGAGCCCGGCGATGCACCCACCTCCGCCAGCCTGAACCACGGGTGGCCCTCCAGCATGTGGGCCAGCCACGTCCCCACGGTACCCGTCGCACCGAGCAGTCCGACGTCGATCCGTCCGCTCACCTCGCTCCTCTCACCGTCCTACGTCCCCGCGTACTCGTGCCGGTCGTTCAGTCTCGCCGGCCGCTCCTCAAAAGTCCAGATGCGCCGACCACTCGCGGACCCGCTCCGGCTTCAGCAACAGGTAGTAGAGCCGCCCTTCCGCATATTGACCGCCCGCCCGCGCCTCCGCACCCGGTCCCACGCCGTAGTAGATGTCCGCACGGCCCGCCGTCCGGATCGCGCCGCCCGAGTCCTGATCCAGCATGATCTGCTCGAACCGCCTCATCCGACCCGACGCGTCCGACGCGTAGGTGACGACCAGCACCACGCCACCCGCCGGGAAGACATCCTTGTCGGTGGCCAGCGTC
>JASFTY010000008.1:0-22539 GCA_050050535.1 Gemmatimonadales bacterium
GCCAGAGCGTACAGTCGTTCGTCACCCTCGATGCGGAAGTAGAGGTATGGCCGGATCGCGGTGAACGTGGCATCGGGATGCCATTCGGGATGGCTGAACGTTCCGTGGAGGACCCGGCCGGCCAACGGCGAGTATACGAGGAAGAACCATCCCCGGCGATCGTCACCATCGATGACCGGGTAACGTTGTACGACGACGAGATCGGACCCGAACGCACGCACATCGTCGCGTTCGATCCTCATCTCGAGATCCCGCTCGTCCTCGGGAAGCTGAGCCACGGCATCATCCCACAGCCAGCGGGTCGCATCTTCAATCAGTGCCTGAGCGACAGAGTCGAGCGTCACCTCCCGACCCGCCACCCGCTCGATGTCCAGCTCGCCCGCCCAGAACAGTGTCCCCGCCGCCCCCTCTGACGACCGGGCCGGTTGGGCGGTCACCAGGAAGTCGGGCTCGTGCCGGGCCGGCGGACGATAAGGCCACAGGCTGTCGACGGTGACCGTCTGCACCTGCGCCGTCGAACTCAGGCAAGGCAACGGCTCTCCATGTAGGAAGACCACGGGAGCCACGGCCTTATCCACCTCGAACCGGCCCTCCGTGTGGAAGCCGCGGAAGTAGCGGGCGGTGCCAACCTGTTCACCTTCTATGGCGCCGGTCAGGACGCCGAGATACGCTCGCCGCTCACCGCCTACGAAGGGCCGGGTCCAGACGAGCACGACGCCGCAGCCGTCGGCGTCCCAGAAACGGGTCTCCACGGGACCGGCACCGCTATAGAACTCGATCCCCTCGACGTCCCAGACGGGAATCTGCTTCAAGACAGAATCCAGCTCCTGCCGGATCGGCCGGCCATCCAGGAACACCTTGGGGCTGCAAGGCTGACCGTACACATTCCATCTCTGGCCAATCCTGCGCCAGCCCGGCGACAGATACCTTAGCGCGTGCTCGACGTCGAACGCCTCCCATCCCTCCAGGTCTTCCCGTGCAAAGATCCGTTGGGAGCCGACGTGGGACCGGCCGTAGCGCTCGATCCGCTCACGGTACTCGCGCAGATCGCGTTCCCGCAGGTTCTCGCGCCGGCGCACGACGACTGCGAGCTCCTCCAACTCCACGGGACGCACATCGAGCCGCAATTCCAGCTCGACCGCCTCGTCCTCCCCGATCTCGATCGGTCGCGTCCGGGCCGTGTGGTAGCCGAGTCGCGCGGCTCGCAGCGCGTAGGTTCCCGGCGTCGGGACTTCGATGATGAAATTCCCGGCCGAATCGGTCACCACGTCGGCGCGAGTCGCCCCGAGCCTGTCGAGCAGTGTGATCAGCACACCGTCGACGGGCTCTCCGCTATCGGCGTCAACGGCCCGTCCCGAGATGATCTGGGGTGTGGCGGGAGCGGCAAGCAGTAGGACGGCGAGCGCGGCGCTTCCGCACCGAGCCAGGGTCTTCACCTTGTCTGGGAACGGACCACTCATGCGGCACAACGTCATCTACGTGGTGGCGATCGCTCGCGGTTTTCCTGCAAGTCTACCGGCGCGGCGCAGTCACGTCAATTGAAGCGACGTCTTCTCGGTCACTCACCGCCGAACGACCGTGCCGCCGGGAGAGAGCTGCACCGTATCGACCGCACCCCGCTGCGAGAACGTCACGACGATACCGTGTGGGTCGCACGCGCCACCCACATACGCCAGCCCCCTTGCATCGAAACAGAGCGTGTCCGCAGCGGCCGCCATCTCGACATCGGGGTGTTCGGCCGATAGATCGACCACGCCCCCGATCGTGTCCGCCATCGCGGCCCCCGGCACGCCCGTATCGACCTCCACCCAGAAGCGACCGGCGGCGGCTTCGATACACAGCCGAGCCACATGATCGTACTGGACCGCCGCCGCCCGAGCCCGAGCGTATTTCATCACGAACTCGTCACGTGCACTCGGCCTCTCGGGAACATCGTCGCCCGCGCACGCCACGAACCTCACACCGGCAACGACCACGATGATCGACAGGATGGCGGATACTCGCTTCATCATCTGCCTCCTATTCAGTCGTGTCGATCTGCGCGCGCACCGCGACCCACAACCCCTCGGCCAGCTTCTCGAGCCCCGCGTGCGTGACGCCGGAGACGACATATGTCTCGAACGAGTCGGGCGCCGCGACTACGGGCGGATCGTCGCCGGGCGCCAGCAGGTCGGCCTTGGTGAGAACGATGCAGTGCGGCTTGGCGGCCAGCTCGTCGCTGTACTCGGCGAGCTCGCGGCGCAGCAGCTCGTACTCCGCCTGGTGATCGCCGGCGTCGACCGGTATCAGGTAGGCGAGGGTGCGGGTGCGCTCGATGTGGCGGAGGAACTTGAGGCCGAGCCCCTTCCCTTCGTGGGCGCCCTCGATGATCCCGGGTATGTCGGCCATCACCATGGTGCGGCCTTCGGACAGCTGGACGACGCCGAGGTGCGGCTCGAGTGTGGTGAACGGGTAGTCGGCGATCTTGGGGCGCGCCGCCGACATGGCGGCGAGCAGCGTGCTCTTGCCGGCGTTGGGCTGGCCGACGAGTCCGACGTCGGCGATCAGCTTGAGCTCGAGTTCGATGCGGCGCTCGACGCCGGGCCGACCGGGCTCGTGCTCGCGCGGCGCCTGGTGGGTGGCGGTGGCGAAGGCGGCGTTGCCGCGGCCGCCGCGGCCGCCCTTCGCGACGACGCAGCGGTCGCCCGGCTTCACCAGCTCACCCAGGAACTGGCGCGTGTCGGCGTCCCGCACCACGGTGCCCGGCGGAACCCGCAGCACCATGTCGTCACCCGAGGCGCCCTTCTTGTTCTTGCCTCGCCCGTGCTGGCCACGATCAGCCCGATACTGCTGCTTATACTGGTAGTCGAGCAGGGTCGTGAGCTGGGGATCGGCGATCAGCACGATGTCGCCGCCATCGCCGCCGTCGCCGCCATCGGGTCCGCCGCGGGGCACGTACTTCTCGCGGCGGAACGAGGTGCAACCGTTGCCACCGTCGCCGCTCTGCACGCGGATGATGGCCTGATCGATGAGCACTGTTACGTTCCCTCGCTCGTCATCCTCAGCGCTCCACCCGCGCCCTCGCCCTGGTCGGCGCCCGCGCTGGCGATTACACAATCAGTTCGTGGGCGCGGCCGGTGGGCGCGGGCGATGACATGGCGTCGACGTTGACGTGATCGGGTGACCGTCATGATCTAGGCGTCGTCGGTGACGTTTGACCAAAGCTCGCGGGCGCGCGTCAGGTTGGCTGGCGATGCGAAGGCGGCGGCGCGTTCTATGGTCGCCTCGACGTCCTCGTAAGAGGCGCCGGCGTTGAGCGCGCCCTGCAGGTGCGAGCGCAGTTGTCGTCGGCCACTGTCGCCTTGGACCACCAGCACGGCGACGATCAACATCTCGCGTACGTCGAGGCTGAGAGCGGGGCGGCTCAACACCTTGCCGTAACCCTCCATGACCATCCAGCGGTCGAGGTCGGGGTGGAAGCGTGCGATGTTGCGGCGCAGGCGCTCGTAGTGGTCGCCGTAAACGGTGGCGCACGTCTGCTCGCCGCGCTCGACCCAGGCCTCGCAGTCTTCGGCGGCCGCCTCGGGAGCGTCGACGCCGTGGGCTCGCCAGCGACGGAATGCCTCTATCGCGGAGGGGAACCCGAGGAAAAGATACGACTGGAGGATCGCTTCCTCGACCTCGGCCTCGCGGCCGGCGGAACGCAAGCGCTCGAACGCCGCGTCCAGGCCGCCGGTGTCTCCGGCTGCCTGGGCGGCGGCGAGGTCAACGAGTTCCCAGACCCACTCTGCGGCTGTCATGTCTAGTCGCTCCGCTGGACGCGGAAATTCGGCCGGATCTCTCCGACGATCTCGTCCCGCGTGTTCCTCACCGGCGATGTGTGCCTGTCCTCCAGCGCCTCCAGCTCATCCGCCGTCAACATCTCCATTTGGGCGAGAAAGTCGATCAGGGCGGGGCCGATGGCGCGTCGGCGGCCGTCCTCGACCTTGACGGCGACGCCCCAGCCGCGGTCGCGGTCGCCCAGGCAATAGACGGCCTCGGCGCCGAACTTCGCCAGTAGCCGGCCACCGCTGACCTCCATCAGCCGGCTGGTCAGCCGGCCGCTACCGCCGACGTAGTACGGCTCGTTGGTCATCGCCCGGGTCAAGCGTCCGGCGGCGCCGGCCGGCTCGCGCTCGGCGCTGGCGACGACGTTCGCGTAGATACCAGCCATGATGTTGAGCGGTTGCGCGAACGACGGGACACCGCAGCCGTCGACGCCTACCGGCATCGCTTCGCAGCGCGAGCCGGCCCAACCGGCGATCTCGGCGCAGATCCGCCGTTGCACGGGGTGGTCGGCCTGATAGTAGCCCATCGTATCGACGCCGACGTGCCGGGACCAGGCGAGCATGCCAGCGTGCTTGCCCGAGCAGTTGTTGTGGATGCGACCCGGCGCGGCATCCCGTTCGCGCAACGCGTCGGCCGCCGGCTTGTGGAACGGCCAGTGCGGCCCGCAGACCAGATCGTCTTCGGAGCAGCCGACCTTCTCCAAGATCGAGAGCACCGCCTCGATCTGCGGCGGCTCGCCGGCATGTGAGGCACAGCAGACGGCGAGCTCGGCGTCGCTGAGGCCGAATGCGTCGGCGGCGCCGTCGGCGACGACCGGCAGTGCCTGCAGCGGCTTCGCCGCGGAGCGGAAGAACGTGAGCAACTCGGGGTCACCCACCCAGGCGCGCAGCCGGCCCTGATCGTCGACCAGCGCAGCCGAGACGTGATGCCGCGATTCGACGCGTCCGCCACGCGTAACCTCGACAACGGCATCGGCCCTGCTCAAGTGCGCGCTCCCCTCCGCGAGTAGACCGAGACGGCGAGGCCGGTGAGAATCAGGACGCCGCCGACCAGGGTGGAGACGCCTGGCACCTCATCGCCGCCGAGCAGCCACCAGGCGAGCAGGCTCGCACCGATGGGCTCGCTGAGCACCGCCAAGTTGACAATATAGGCGCGCACATAGCGCAGCACCCAATTGAAGCCGGTGTGGCCGAGCAGCATCGGTCCGGCGGCGAGCCCAATGAAGATCCACCATTCGCGGGCCGGGTAGTCGAAGAACACCTCTCCGCGGGCGAAGATGAACGGCACCAGCGCCAGCGCCGCGATCAGGTAGACCCAGGCGACGTAGGGCCATACGCCCAACCGGCGGCGCAGCGAGCGGCCGATCACGAAATACCCGGCATCGGCTACGCCGGCCGAGAGCGCCAGCATGTTCCCTTTCATCGCCTCGCCGCCGAGCGTAAGGCCCGCACCCCCGATCACCGCCGCGCCCATCATCGCGACCGCGATGCCCGACCATTCGCCGCGCGTCGGTCGCTCGTGCAGCCAGACGGCGGAGAGCCCGGCGGCGAATACGGGGTGCAGGCTGACGAAGAGGGTCGAGCTGGCGACGGTCGTGTAGTCGAGCGAGATGAACCAGGCGACGAAATGATAGGCGAGCAGCACACCGGCGACGGCGAGCAAGGCGGCGTCGGAGCGCCGGACATCCAGAATCCGCGACCAGCCGCGGCTGGCGGTGAGGGCGGCGGCGATGACGAGCAGCGATAGGGCCAATCGCCAAAAGGCGAGGACATAGGCGGAGACGCCGGACCAGCGGACCAGGATTGCCGCCCAAGAGATCCCGATAATGGCGAGCGCGATGACGAGCGCCGGCGGTACAGCCGGGCGTGACGGTCCGTCGGCCTCGGTGGTCAGCTGCGCCTCCTGTCGACCTCGCGGAGGAAGCGAGCGCAAGAAGAGTCGGCGGGCGCGTCGCTGCGCAGGGCCTGGAGATCGTCCGGTGAGTCGATGTCGTACCAGTCGGGCATCAGGACGACCTCAAGGCCGACCAGGTCGGCACGCTCGAGGCTGGTGCGCAGCACCGCCGATGTTGACCAAGGGATACGGCGGAAGATGACGCGGGCCTCGGGCCAGCTGGTACGACGGATGGCAACGGCGTAGTGGCCGCCGTCACGAGCGGGACCGATGACGACGTCGGCGTCCTCGAGCTGCTGCAGCGCGTCGGCGATGTAGGTAGGAGGGAGCGTCGGATGATCGCTGCCCAGAACGAGCGCACGCTGGACGCCGCGCGCAAACGACTCGGCGAACGCATGGATCAGCCGATCACCGAGGTCGCCCCCGGACTGCTGTCGCACGTCATGACCGGGATGCAGCGCGCGCAGTTCAGCCACATCGTGCTTGTCACCGGCGACGTGCAACTCGACGGGGCCACGCAGCGTCCGCTTGGCGGCGGCCAGCGTGTCGGCAAGTGCGGCGAGATGGAATTCGGCGGCCTCGTCGCGAGTCAGAATGGGAAGTAGACCGGTCTTGACGCTCCCGGGCTCAGCAGGCTTGGTGAAGACGATGATCAGTTCGTCGTGTCTCATCAGCTGCCCAGCAGGCTCAGCAGGTTCACCACGATGATTCGCGTGCCGAGCAGGAAGAACACGACGGCGAACATCTTGCGAAGCGCGTGGGTCGGCATGCGCATCTGGAGGCCGGTGCCGAGCGGCACGGCGAGCAGCGCACCAACCGCCAGGGCGAGGGCGGCGGGTAGCTGGAAGTAGGTCAGCATTCCGGCGCCATCGGGAATAGCCCAGCCGCTGGCGGCGTAGGCGGCGACACCGACCAGCGCGGTGAAGGTGATCAGAGCGAGCGAGGTGCCCGTGACCTTCCTGATCGGCACGTGGAGCCCATAGATGAGCACGGGGATCGCCACCAGGCCGCCACCTACGCCGAGCAGGGCCGAGAAGAACCCGACTGCGGCGCCACCGGCGAGCGCCCGGCCGGTGTGCATCTGGCTCTCCGCGCCATCGACCGGCGCTTCGGTCTGACGCCTGCCGATGAACAGGCGGATCGCGATGACCAGAAGGAAGATCCCGAAGGCCATCTTCAGAAGCGGGGCCGGCATCGCTACCGCCGCACGCGCGCCGAGTGACGCCGTCACCACACTCGCCAGCCCCATGCGCCAGACGGCGCGCCACTCGACCAGCCCAGCCCGATGGTAGAGCCAGGCGCCGCGCAGGCTGACCGGGACGATGACCAGGAGGCTGGTGGCGTGGGCGACCACCGCCTGCTGCGCCGCGGGGACCTGGGCGCCACTCAGTTCAGGGTGGCCGAGAAAGAAATAGAGGAAGGGGACCATCACGGCCCCTCCCCCTATACCTACGAGTCCGGAGACTGCACCGGCCAGTAGCCCGACCGCCAGCGCGGCCAGCCAGCCGGGTATCGTCATTAGGGCTCCTTAGCGTTCAAGCGCTGCCGCTATCTCGTCACCTTCGCGCTGGGCGGCCAGGGCGAATAGCCGCTCTTGAGAGCCGGCCTCGCGGAGCAGCTCGGCCGCCGTAGTCAGCTGACGGTCGATCGCCAGCCGGCGACGTTGCCGCGTGACGTCGTCGAAGGCCACGGTGGCGATCTGGATCGCGAGTTCACGGGCGTTGAGCCGGTTCGAGCCGTCGAAGAGCTGGCGATCGACCTCGATCCCGGCGTCGACGAGCCGCTCGTACAGCTGAGCCAGCATCGCCTCGCTGACCTGGAAGTCGGTCTGGAGCTGCGGATGGTCATTTACGTATTCGACGGCGTAGCTGAACACCGCGTCGTAGTATGCGCCCAGCTGCTCGCCCAGCGACTGGCGCAGCTCCGCCTCGACGGTGAAGGCCGTGTCGCCCATGATGATCAGGTCCGGTCTGATGCCGCCGCCGCCGTAGACTTCGCGCCCGGCATCGGTGTAGAAGACTTCGGCATCGAGACCGGCCGAGCCTCCGGTTGTCGAGGCCGGGGCGCGATCGGCGCTCGCCACCAGGTCGTGTCGCTCGCCATGCTCGCGCTGGATCGAGCGGCCGCTGGGCGTATACCACTTGGCCGTCGTGAGTTTCAGGTAGTTGCCGCCGGCCACCGGATAGAGGGTCTGCACGGAGCCCTTGCCGAACGTTGGAGTACCCAGCACGAGGGCGCGATCATGATCCTGGAGCGCGCCGGCCAAGATCTCGGACGCGCTGGCCGAGTACCCGTTCACCAGCACGACCACCGGCAACTCGGGGTCAACCGGCCGCCGTTCCGCGAAGTATGTCTCGTTCTGGTTCGAGATGCGCGAGCGGGTCTCGACGACCTCGGCACCGGGCTCGAGGAAGAGGTCGGAGACGGCAACGCCCTCCTCGAGCAGGCCGCCGGGGTTGTAACGCAGGTCGAGGATCAGACCGGTCATGCCCTGCTCGCGGAGCGCCCTGATCTCGCCGCGGATCTCTTCCGCCGAGTTGGCGCTGAACTGCTGCTGCAGAATATAGCCGACTCGATCGTCCAGCATGAAGCTGGTCACGTACTCGACGTGTATCTCGTCGCGAACGATCCGCATGGGGATCGGCTCCGGCACGCCGGCGCGCATGATCTTTATGTCGACAGGCGTACCCTTCGGCCCGCGCAGCACGCGCACCGCGTCGTCGCCCGACCAGCCAGCCATCGACACGCCGTCCGCCTCGATCAGCTTGTCGCCCGGTCTCATGCCCGCCCGGTCGGCCGGCGTGTTGGGAAGCGTCTGCACGACCGTGATCCACCCGTCTTGCTCGTCGATGCGGATCCCCAGACCACCGTAGTTGCCCGTGGTGCTGAGCCGCAGCTGCGAGTAGTCCTCGGGTCTCAACAGAGTCGTGTGGGGATCGCCCAGCTGCTCGATCAACCCCTCGACCGCCATGTCGTACAGATTCGCCGGATCCACCGGCTCGACATACCGATCGGAGACCACACGGATGACGTCCTGGAGCATCCTCTGGTTGAGATACACATTGCCCTGTACACCCTGCTGAATCAGCCAACCGCCGCTGACTATCGCGATCAGACCGACGGCCGCCGGCTTCCAGAACGACCTCTTCAACTGCATGGCTCCTCCGGGTTGCTCTCTTGGTGAGACGGGTTACCCCACGCCCTTCTACTAACCCTCGCGCGGTGGGAAAGTTTCTGGGAAACGCGCGGATAGGACCCCCCAGACCGCACCGAACACCTGTAGAATCTCTCCGCGAGCGTCCACCAGCGCAACATCCGGCCGGGTGTAGGCCAGCTCACGATACGCCTCCGCCACCCGACGGTGGAAGCGCAGATCCTCGCCCTCGATGCGGTCGGCGCTGCCCCGCGTCTGGCGCGCGCGTCCTTGATCGACGTCGACGTCGAGGACCAGGCTGAGATCGGGGCTCAGACCGTCGGTTGCCAGTTCGTTGAGCGTCAGAATTGAATCCATCGGGAGGCCGCGTCCGCCGCCCTGGTAGGCGAAGGTGGAGAGCTCGTAGCGATCGGTGAGCACTACGCGGCCTGCCTGGCGGGCGGGCCACACGACCTGCCGCACGAAGGCTGAGCGCGCGGCGAGCATCAACAGCAACTCGGCCACAGGATCGATGTGGAGGTTGCGGTCGAGGGCGACGGCACGGATCGCTTCGCCGGCCTTCGTGCCGCCGGGCTCGCGTGTAACGACGGGCTCGGTCCCAAAGCGTCTGAGCTGATCGGCGACGAGTCTGATTTGAGTGCTCTTCCCGGCGCCTTCGACGCCCTCGAAGGCGACGAAGGGGGCGCCCGGAGTGGAGCTGTCATGCATCGGCTCAGACATCCCTGGAATAGTCGTCGTAGTACTCGGTACCGAGGTGGGTGATCGGCGCTTCGCCCATGAGCCAGCGGAGCGTGTTCTTGAGCTTGGTGAGTTGGATGAAGAGGTCGTGCTCGGGATAGAGCTCGGGCGCGGTCATCGGGCTCTTGAAGTAGAACGACAGCCATTCCTGGACGCCGCTCATGCCGGCCCGCTGGGCGAGGTCGAAGAAGAGCGCCAGATCGAGCACGATGGGCGCGGCGAGGATCGAGTCACGGCAGAGGAAGTCGATCTTGATCTGCATCGGGTAGCCGAGCCAGCCGACGACATCGATATTGTCCCAACCCTCCTTGTTGTCGCCGCGTGGCGGATAGTAGTTGATCCTGACCTTGTGGTAGAGGTCGCCGTAGAGCTCGGGATAGAGCTTCGGCTGTAGGATGTACTCGAGCACGCCGAGCTTCGATTCTTCCTTCGTCTTGAAGCTCTCGGGATCATCGAGCACTTCGCCGTCCCGGTTGCCCAGGATGTTGGTGGAGAACCAGCCGCTCAGCCCGAGCATGCGTGCCTTGAAGCCCGGGGCGAGGATCGTCTTCATCAGCGTCTGGCCGGTCTTGAAGTCCTTGCCGCCGATGGGCACCTGCCTGTCCCGGGCGAGGTTGTAGAGTGCCGGGATGTCGGCGGTAAGGTTGGGCGCGCCGTTGGCGAACGGGACGCCCTCCATAATGGCGGCGTAGGCGTAGATCATCGACGGCGCGATACCGGGGTCGTCATTCTCGAGACCCTTCTCGAACGCCTCGATCGACTCGTGCACGGCGCCATGCCTCAAGAACACCTCGGTCGACGCGCACCAGACCATGACCAACCGGTCGCACTTCTGCTCGTCCTTGAAGCGCCGGATATCCTGGCGCAGCTGCTCGGCCAGTTCCTTTTTGCCGCCCTTCTTGACGTTTGGCCCATCGAGCTTCTTGACGTAGTCGCGCGAGAAGACCGCGGGCATGGGCTTGATCTCGGAAAGGAAGTCGGCGACCGTGCGCAGGTCGGACTCCTGGAGAACGCCGCAGGTCTGCGCCGACTTGAGCGCGTCGTCCGGGATCGGGTCCCAGGCGCCGAACACGAGATCGTTCAGGTCGGCCAGTGGCACGAACTCTCTGATCAAGGGCATACGGCCCTCGGTGCGCTTACCCAGACGGATCGTGCCCATCTGGGTGAGCGAGCCGATAGGCAGGCTGGCGCCGCGCCTCACGGCCTCGACACCGGCGATGAAGGTGGTCGCCACCGCGCCCAGGCCGGGCAGTAGCACGCCGAGCTTGCCGGTGGGTGGTGTTATCTTCGGTTGGCCGTTTGACATTATCGAGCCCTCTATGCGGTTCAGTTATCGTTCTTGGTGCGTGGCTGCCGGGTGTGCCTGTAGATCCAGATGATTCGATGGATTGCGGTGAGGTTGGTCAGGATCGCCACCGTGATGATCACGACGCGCAGCGCCAGCCCGGACGACTCGCCGCCGAACAATACTGACGCCAGGCCGATCATCACGACCCGTTCGCCGCGCTGCATCAGGCCGATCTTGCAGTCGATGCCGAGCCCCTGAGCGCGGGCGCGCGTGTAACTGACCATCAACGAGCCGGCCATGGCCAGCATGATGGCATAGATCGTCCCGACATCACCGAGCTGCGGGTGGTAGGTGTTGTAGAGCGACAGCAGTCCGATGTAGACGGCGATCTCGGAGATACGATCGAGCGTCGAGTCATAGAACGCGCCGAAGTTGGATGCGAGCCCGGTCGCGCGAGCGACGCGGCCATCGAACAGGTCGAAGACGCCGCCCAGAAGGATGAGCGCGCCCGCCGTCCGGATGTGATTGTAGCCGAAGGCGAAAGCGGAACTCATCGTGATCAAGAAGCCGGTGGTGCTGAGGACGTTGGGATGGATCCGCCGCTTGACCATCCAATCGATGATCGGGCTGAACGTCGCGACCAGTCGTTTCTCGACCGCTTTCCTTACGGTCTCCATGACTTCCTTCTCAATCGCTTCCTCGTACTAGTCCGGCAGCTACAGCACGTCTCTCACGGGCCGCCGGCGAGTTCGGCGGTCAGCAGGCGGCGCTGACCGGCGAGGTCGTGCGCGAGGCGCGGCTCGCCGTAGAGCGTCGAGTCGACGACACACTGGAGAGCGGCGTCAGCGACGCTCGGGGCCACCTCGAGGGCCAGCAGGCCGGCGGGCTCGAGATATCGCGGCGCCGCCCGGACGATCTCCGAGATCACCTCCAGGCCCGTCGGGCCCGCGAAGAGTGCCAGAGGCGGCTCCCAGTCGCGGACCTCGGCGGGCAACGACCCGGCCTCGCCATCGGCGATGTAGGGCGGGTTGGAGACGATGACGTGGAAGCGATCTCCCGGTCGCAGGGGCTCGAACAGCGAGCCCTGGCGCAGATCGAGCCTCCCGGCCACGCGCGCTTCGCTTGCGTTGACCCGGGCAAGATTCAGAGCGGCGGCGGATATGTCAACGGCGACGCAGGCGCGGAACGGACCTTCCCGCAACAGGCTGATGGCGATGGCGCCGGAGCCGGTGCCGAGATCGAGGCCGAGCAGCCGCTGCTTGCCGCGGCACCAGTGGAGGACGTGCTCGACGAGCTGCTCCGTTTCGGGCCGGGGAATCAGCACCGAGCGGTCGACGCGCAACGAGAGCTGGCGGAACGCGGCTCGGCCTTCGATGTACTGAAGCGGCTCGCCGCCGGCGCGGCGGCGGAGTCGGCTCTGGTACTCGCCCCACTGATTTAGGGAGAGCGCACGATCGCGCTCCAGGGCGAGTTGTGCGGGTGAGATCTCCAGGAGGCCGGCGAGCAGGAAGAGGGCCTCGCGCGCCGCATCGTCGGCGGAGCGTGCGGCCAAGGTCTGACGGCCTCTCTCGAGCGCCTGTTGAACTGTGGGCGTTGGATCGTCAGCGTCGGTAGAGGAGGGCTTCTGCGGCCGCCGCCGGCTCATGCGCTGAGGCGTTCCTCCCGGCGAGCGAGGCGCAATTCGCGCAGCAGGTCGTCGAGGTCACCGTCCATGATCTCGGGCAGACGATGGAGGGTAAGCCCGATACGATGATCGGTGACGCGGCTCTGCGGGAAGTTGTAGGTGCGGATTTTGGCCGAGCGGTCACCGGTGCCGACCTGAGTGCGGCGCTGGTCGGCGCGCTCGGCCTCCTGCTCGGCGATCCTACGGTCGAGCAGTCGGCTGCGGAGCACCTTGAGGGCCCGGGCCTTGTTCTTGTGCTGGGATTTCTCGTCTTGGCAGGTGACGACGAGGCCGGTGGGGAAATGGGTGATCCGCACGGCGGAGTCGGTGGTGTTGACGCTTTGGCCGCCGGGTCCCGATGAGCGGTAGACGTCGACTTTGAGCTCGTCGGGCTTGATCTCGACGTCGACCTCCTCCGCTTCTGGGAGGACGGCGACGGTGGCGGCGGAGGTGTGGATGCGGCCCTGGCTCTCGGTCTCGGGGACGCGCTGGACGCGGTGGACACCCGACTCGTTGCGCAGCGTACCGTAAGCGTTCTTGCCGCGCACGACGAAGGCGACCTCTTTCACACCACCGAGTGTGCCCTCGCTGGTGGAGAGGAGCTCGATCTTCCAACCGTGTTTCTCGGCGTAGCGGGTGTACATGCGGTAGAGGTCGGCGGCGAAGAGTCCGGCCTCGTCACCGCCGGTGCCGGCACGGATCTCGATTACCGCGGCGCGGTCATCGAGCGGATCCTTCGGCGTCAACAGATCGCGGGCCTCCGCCTCGAGCCGCTCGATCCTCTCCTGCAACTCGACTGCCTCGGCCCGAGCCAGCTCCCGCAGCTCGTGGTCGTCAGCAGATACGCTCAGGTCGCGGGCCTGCGCGAGCTCGTCATCGAGCTTCGCCAGCTCGGCGCCGACCTCGGCCAGGCGCTCGAGCCCGGAATGCTCACGAGCCAGCTCTTTCAGCCGCGCCGGATCGGCGATGATCTCGGGGCTGGCCAATTGCTGGTCGAGCTCTGTCCGGCGCGCGACGGCGGCCTGTACCTTCTCTCTCAGCCGGTCAGAACTCGTCATCTCGACAGCCGCCATCGGGCGGCACCTCCCCGCGTGTTACTCCGCCTGATCCTCGCCGGAAGGCGTCACCGCCGATTCGGCCGGGCCCTCGGGCGCTTTGTCCTTCTTGCCCTTCTTCGCGCGCTTCTTCCCCACCTGCTCGCCGTACTTCCTGCGGAACCGCTCGACCCGGCCCGCGGTGTCGACAAGCTTCTGGCGGCCAGTGAAGAAGGGGTGACAGCGCGAGCAGATCTCAACGTGGATCGTCTCGAGCGTAGAACGCGTCTTGAAGGTGTTCCCGCAGGCGCAGGTCACCAACGCTTCCTTGTACTCGGGGTGGATTCCCTGTTTCATCGGACTACCCTTCTTGACCTTGATGTCCGTGGTGGACACCGAACATCGAACGCCGAACGCCGAGCGGCGAACGGTCAGCAAGCCCTTTAGCTGTGCGAAAATAACGGCCCCACTGGGGGCCGCGTCCCGGAGAGGAATCTAGCAAGCGCCAATGGGGAAGCAAGATTGGAGTTTGGGATTCGGGGATTCGGGGAGTTGGGGAGGTTGGCAAGTGAGACGCCGGGCTTAGTGATATCTGACATTCCCTACCCCCGCGAATCCTCGCGCCGCCCTCGCCACCAAGACCAGGCGAGCAGGAGCAGTGCGGCGAGGATCGCCAGGGTGCCGGGCCAGTCGCCGAGGCGCGAATAGAGGGTAAGGCCGTCGGTCGTCTCGACGACAGCCGCGCGGGCGTCGGGGGTGAAGAGGCGGGTCGCCTGCCGGACGCGGCCGCGGGGATCGACGAACATCGAGATCCCGGTGTTCCCCGAGCGAGCGATGCCGACGCGATTCTCGATCGCCCGCATGACCATGTGGGCCGGGTGTTGATAGAGTGCGGCGGTGCGACTCCACCAGGGCCGCTGGCGTCCGAACCAGGCGTCGTTGGTGATATTGACGAGGAAATCGGCGCCGCCGCGCCGGTAGGTCCGGGAGAGGCCGGGGAAGATCGATTCGTAGCAGATGAGCACACCGAAGCCCGAGCCGTCGACTCGGAACACCGGCTCCTCGGTGCCGCGGCCGAAGCCGCCGAACCAGTGCAGGAAGGCGCCGATCAGCGGCAGGTCCCGCCGTCGCAGGCTGTGAACCCACTCGAGTGGGACGAAAGGCACCCGCTCGACGATGGGCACGAGATAGTGCTTGTGATAGAACCCAACGGGCCGCCCGCGCCGGTCGATGAAGAGGGCGGCATTGAAGCGGTCGAGGCTACCGTCATCATAGCGCCTGTAGTCGAGGACGCCCGTCAGGAGCGCGGCCTCGCTGCTGCGGGCGATCTGGGCGGCGGCCGCAGTGAACTCGGGGACGCGCGTGTAGTACGTCGGGATCGCCGTCTCGGGCCACACGATCAGGTCGAGCTCGGACTCGGTAGCCAGCTTCGAGCGGGTCAGGTTCTCGAGCGCCGTGCGACTGCTGTCCACCGCCACCCCGAGGTCGAGCTTCAGATCCTCGGGGATATTCGGCTGAACGACGAGTACGCGTGCGGCGGCCCGCGTCTCGAGTGTGCTCCAACGCAGCAGCGAGTATCCGATCGGCACGGCGATCAGCAGCACGAGGGCCACCGCCCGCAGCCTCCAGCGGTCGCGTCGGCCGGCCAGCCACCACTCGGCCGCCAGGCCGTTGATGGCGGCCAGCCAGACGGCGACGCCGCGGACGCCGGTGAGGTCGGCGAAGCCGACCAGCGCCGGGTAGCCGGTCAGCGAGTGTCCGAGCCCGAGCCAGGGGAAGGCGACATCACCGAGGTGGCCGTGCGCCCACTCCGCCGCCGTCCAGAAGACGGGGGCCGAGATCCAGAAGGGGATGGCGTGGCGCCAGCGCAGTGTATGGATCCCCCAGCCGCCCAGGGCGAGGATGCCGGACAGGATGACGATGGTGATGACGTAGCCGAGTAACGCGAGCCAAGTGTAGAAGACGAGCGCGGCGAAGAGCCAGTAGAGGAGCGTGCCGAAGTAGACGATACCCATCCAGAAGGTGGCTCGCCTGACCGATGCGCCGCCCGCCCGGTCGTGGGTCGCGCGGGCAACGAACACGAGGTACGGGACGAGGGCGACGAAGGGCGGGATCAGCAGGTGGAAGGGCGGGAACGAGAGGGTGAGCAGCAGCCCGCTGACGATCGGGAGGCCGAGCTCCGTCCCACGCGGCAGGATGGGGTGCTTCACAGAACGATCTCGCGTCCCTCGCTCGACGAGCGGTAGCAGGCGTCGACGATCCCCATCAGTTTCTCCTGCTCGGTGGGCAGCGGTTCCTCGCGTTCGCCGCGAACGACACCGAGGAAGTAGTCGAGCTCGCGGCGATAGGACGCCGTGTACATGTTCTCGTTACCGGGCGCCAGGCGCGGCGTCACATCGATGACCTTTCCGTCCGTCTCCTTCTGCACGACGAACGGTGTCAGCGATCCCATCCCCAGCTCGCCGACTGCGACCAGGCCGTGGCGGTCCTTGATCGCCGCGAGGTCCCAGCTGACCTCGACGCTGCACGTCAGCTTATCCTCGAGCCGCATGAGCACGACCGCCGAATCGTCCACTCCGTCATCGTCCCGGTCGAGGAGGTAGGCCGTCAGGCGCTCGGCCACGGGGTAGTCGAGCAGCCAGAGACAGGCATCGATGTTGGTGATACCCAGGTCCATGAGCACGCCACCGCCGCCCTGCCGGTTCATGCGCCACTCGCTGATGCGCGGGCGCCGGGCACGGCGCCGGTGCCAGCTGGAGTGGATGTGGTAGATATCGCCGAGCTCGCCGGCGCTGATGAAGCGGCGCAGGGCCCAGGCGTCGGGCCTGAAGCGGTGGTTGTTGGCGACCATCAAGGCGCGGTCCGCCTCGGCGGCCACCGCCAGCGTACCCGCGACCTGCTCGCGGTTGACCCCCAGGGGTCGCTCGCACAGCACATGGGTCCCGGCCCTCAGCGCGGCCTCGGTGTGCTCGGCGTGGAGTGGGTTCGGCGTGCAGACCAGGACCGCATCGAGGCCATCGTGCTCGAGCAGCCGGTCGACCGAGGCGTAAACGGAGCCGACATCGAAGCGTTCCGCCACGAGCTTGGCCTTCGGCAGGTTCTTGTCGCAGACGGCGACGATTCGCACGCCCTCCTTTTCGCCGAGCAGCGGGAGGTGCACGAGTTGCGCGATACTACCGCAACCGACGACTCCAACCTGAACCGAGTCTTTCTTGGCCATACTCGCACACCCCGGAAGGTCGTGGCCTGGGAAGAGGGCTAACCCTCGCTCTCCCAGTCCGGAGTCCAGGTCATTGTGGCGGCGGCGCGAGCGTCACGATCGGGGTCGGGCTCGACTTTTTCGATCAGCGCAACGAGCGCGTCAACGATCTCGTCTTCAGGTACCTTGCGCACCATTTCGCCGCGAACGTAGAGCAACCCCTCACCCTTGCCGCCGGCGATCCCGATGTCGGCCTCGCGCGCTTCGCCCGGCCCGTTCACCGCGCAGCCCATCACCGCCACAGTGAGCGGCTTGCGGATCCCGCGCGTGCGCTCCTCCACCGCCTCGGCGAGGCGGATCAGGTCGACTTGCAACCGGCCGCAGCCGGGACAGGCGACGATCCGGATGCTCTCGCGCCGCAGGTCGAGCGACTCGAGGATCGTACGCGCGGCATGCACTTCCTCCACCGGATCGGCGGACAGCGACACGCGGATCGTGTCACCGATCCCTTCCGCCAGCAGGGTGCCGATCCCGATCGCCGACTTGATGCTGCCGGCGCGCGGCGTGCCCGCCTCGGTGACGCCAAGGTGGAGCGGGTAGTCGAAGACCTGTGCCGCCAGCCGGTAGGCGCCGATCATCAGCGGCACGTGCGACGCCTTGAGCGAGATGACGATGTCCTCGAACCCTTCGTCCTCCAATATTCGGACGTGGCGGCGCGCGCTCTCGACCATCGCCTCCGCCGTCGGGCGCCCGAACTCGGCCAGCAAGTCGCGCTCGAGCGAGCCGGCGTTCACCCCGATGCGGATGGGGATCCCGCGCTCACGCGCTGCGTCGACTACCGCGCGTACGCGCTTCGCGTCACCGATGTTGCCGGGGTTGAGCCGCAGCTTCGCCACCCCCGCCGTGGCGGCTTTTATCGCCAGCTGGAAGTTGAAGTGTATGTCGGCGACGAGCGGAACCGGCGAGCCTTCGACGAGCTCGGCGAGGTTGTCCGCAGCCGCCTCGCTCGGCACGGCGGTACGGACGATCTCGACGCCGGCGTCGGCGAGCCTTTGGATCTCGGCCAGCGAGGCCGAGAGGTCGGCCGGGCTGGCGAGGGTCATCGACTGGATGGAGACCGGTGCGCCGCCGCCGATGGGGACGTTCCCGACCGTGACGCGGCGAGTCCTTTGCCGGTGGGCGATCTGTGAATCTAAGGACCGTTGCATCGTCTAGGTTCGTTCTGTTGAACTAAGAGGTAGAGAGCATTATGGGAGCAATTGAGTGATTGAACAATAGAGCATTCGAGGTAAGAGCCGATCCGGAGATTTCCAAGATCGAAAGCTCGATTGCTCAACTGTTCACTCGCTCAGACCTCCCTACATCCCGACTCCCATACTAACAGCCCGCAGCCGCCGCGAGTGCCCGCTCGACGACGGCGAGCGTCTGATCGATGTCGGCATCGCTGTGCGCCGTCGAGATGAACCCCGCTTCGAAGGGCGACGGCGCGAAGAAGACACCGCCCGCCAGACACTCGCGGTAGTACGCGCTGAAGAAGTCGCGATCGACTTTCAGCGCGTCATCGAAGCTGCGCACCGGCCCGTCACAGAAGAACACGCCCCACATCGAGCCGGCAGCGGCACCGCTGGCGCGCACGTCGTGGCGCTCGGCGGCGGCCACGATCCCGGCGACCAGCCGCCGGGCCCGCTCTTCCAGCGCTGCATATGGTGTCTCGCGCTCGAGGATCTCGAGCTGCGCCAGGCCCGCCGCCATCGCCACCGGGTTACCGGACAGGGTACCCGCCTGATAGACGTCGCCCTGCGGTGCCACGCGGGCCATGATCTCGCGGGGGCCGCCGTAGGCGCCGACCGGGAAGCCACCGCCGATGACCTTGCCGAGCGTCGTCAGGTCGGGATCGATGGCGAAGCGCTCCTGTGCACCGCCCAGCGCGACGCGGAAGCCGGTCATCACCTCGTCGAAGATGAGCAGCGCACCGACACGCTGGGTCTTCTCTCGCAGCAGCTCGAGGAAGCCGCGCTCCGGGAGGATGAGGCCGGCGTTGCCGACGATGGGCTCGACGATGACGGCGGCGATTTGGGCGCCGTGCCTCTGCAAGGCGTCGCGGAAAGCGGCGCCGTCGTTGAAGGGAACGGTGATCGTCAGTCGGCCGACCGCCTGCGGTACGCCCGGCGAACTGGGCAGCCCGAGGGTGGCGAGCCCCGATCCGGCTTTCGCCAGAAAGCTATCGCCGTGGCCGTGGTAGCAGCCCTCGAACTTGAGGATGAGATCGCGGCCGGTGAGGGCGCGGGCTAGGCGGAGGGCGGACATCGTCGCCTCGGTGCCGCTGTTGACGAAGCGAACCATCTCGACGGACGGGACGAGGGCGACGACCTTTTCGGCGAGCTCGACCTCTTCGGGCGTCGGTGTACCGAAGTGTGTTCCTTTGCGGGCGGCCCGCTCGACGGCCTCCATCACCCGTGGGTCGGCGTGGCCCAGGACCAGCGGGCCCCACGACAGCACGTAGTCGATGTACTCGTTCCCATCCAGATCGCGCAGGCGCGAGCCCGCGCCGCTCGCCGTAAAGAACGGCTCGGCGCCAACGGCGCCGAAGGCGCGGACAGGAGAGTGCACTCCACCCGGCGACACCTTGCGGGCACGGTCAAAGAGCTGCCGTGATCGGTCCTGCGGGTTCATCTGCCCCATGCCGTCTTCAAGTCCAATGCGCTGGCCTCCTGGCGCTCGAATGGGCGGTGCGCCGGTCTGACGACCGAGGCCGGTACGGCCCAGACATCGGCGTCATCGGCGTTGGTGACCGTTGCCAGCGCCAGGTCACCGGGCGCGAGCACGACGTTGGACTCGGAAAGGTACGTCAAACCGTCGATCTCGATAGCCTGGCTGCGCATTCGCGCCTCGGCCTGCGGCTCTCCGTCGCCCGCTTCCGCCAGGCGGTCGACCAGTACCTCGACGGTGGTGCCGATGCGGGCCGCGTTGCGGGCGGCAACGATGGAGCGCTGCAGCTCGCCGACCAGGGCGAGGCGCTCCAGCTTGACGGACTCGGGCAGCGGATTCGGCATCTCGGCTCCTGGGGTACCCGGCTGCGGCGAGTAGGCTAATGCTCCGAGGTGATCGAACTCGATTTCGCCGATGAAGTCGAGTAGCGCCTCGAAGTCCTCCTCGCTTTCGCCGGGGAAACCCACCAGCACCGTGGTGCGGATCGTGAGGTCGGGGATCTGGGAGCGCAGCCAAGCGATCTTGTCGCGCAGCACGTCCGGGCGTTCGGGCCGGCGCATCAGCTCTAGCATGCGGGTGCTGGCGTGCTGAATCGGCATGTCGATGTAGGGGAGGAGTCGGTCCTCGCGGGCCATCAGCTCGACCAGCGCCGGTCGCAGCCCGGCCGAGTAGATGTAGAGTAGTCGGAACCAGGGGATCTCGGTGTGCTGCAGCAATTGCACGAGCAGGTCGTGGAGGCCCGCGCCAGCGGTGAGGTCGCGGCCGTAGTGTGCGAGGTCCTGGGCGACGAGGTTCAGCTCGACGACACCCCTGGCCTCCAGGGCACGCGCCTCCTCGACCAACGCCGCTGGGTCGAAGGAGCGGTGACGGCCGCGCCAGAGCGGGATCGCGCAGAATGAGCAGCCGTGATCGCACCCCTCGCTGACCTTGAGGTACGAGACGTGACGCAGTCCGCCCACCGGCAGGCGGGCGCCGGGATGTCTGTGAGGGCGCTCGTCGAGCAGACCACGGATGACGAGCTGGGGAACGAGGTCGGGAAGGTCGCGGAGGCCGAGTAAGAGATCGACCTCGGGGATCGACCGTCTGAGCTCGTCGCGGTAGTACTCGACCAGACAGCCGACGGCGACGAGGACGAGGAGTCGGCCGTCATTCTTGAGACGTGCCGCTTCGAGCAGCGTATCGATGGACTCCTCTTTGGCGGCGTCGATGAAGCCGCAGGTGTTGACGATCAAGACCTCGGCGTCGGCCGGATCGTGGGTATGCTCCGCCCCGTGCCCGACGAGTGTGGCCACCATGCGTTCCGAATCGACTGTGTTCTTATCGCACCCCAGCGTGAGGACGGAAAACTTCACCGGGTGAACACCTCGACGCCGGGCGGCACGGAGAAGGTGAACAGCTCGTTGGGCAGCTCGATCCCCGCTTCCAGATCGCTGAGGGTGATCGTGCGGACCGTCTCGTTCTCCTCGTGGACCTCGAACTGGCGCACGAGGTAGTCGCTGGCGTCGATCCACACGCGCACCAGCGTGTAGGGCGCATCGAACTTGGGCACGAGGGCGAGCAGATGGGCCTGCCGGCCGCCCACGCTGTCGAGTGCCACATAAGTGGCCACGTAGCGCTCGGTCGGATTGACCAGGAACTGGCCGCCCAGCGTGGCGTTCTCGCTCGTCTGATGGATAGGGGTACGCACGACCTGGTCCGGCTGCGCGCTGGGATAGTACATCCAGAACCACTCGCCGTCGGCGACGACGACATCGCCCTGCGGGTCTTCGAACCTCATCATGAAGTAGTTCGGTTTCTTCTGGAATACGATGCCCCGCCCCTCTTTCTCGCGCTCGATCGCCGGGATGTTGATCTTCTGCACGAACTGGGAGCGCAGCGTCACGACATCGTCGTACGCCCTAGCGGCGCGCGCGAGGATCTGCTCCGCCTGGTCCTGGGCGACCTGAGCCGGACCGAAGGTCAGCGCGACAAGGATCGGTACCGCTGCGAGCTCTTTGATCATCTCACCCTACCCGTTTTACCCACCACTGGTTGAGCAGATTCTGTCCAGGTCTTGAAGTGTAACCAATACGTCGCGGGGTTTCGAGCCCTCGGGCGGCCCAACGATCCCGGCGTGCTCGAGCTGATCGACGATGCGGGCTGCTCGGCCATAGCCGATTTTCAGGCGCCTCTGAAGGAGACTGGTGGAGCCCTGCTGGTGCTGGACGACGACCTCGGCGGCGCGCCGGAAAAGTGGGTCGCGGTCCTCGAGCTGGTCGGCTCCGATCTCGGCCTCGGCCTCCTCGAGCTCGAGCTGGTGCACGGCCTCGATGATGTCCTCCTCATCGGCGGCGAGCGCGGCTGCTTCCTCGCGCGCCTGGTACCACTCCATCAAGCGTTCGGTGTCCTCGGTGGAGACGAAGGTGCCCTGAATGCGCACCGGCTCTGAGCCGCCGGGCGGCATGAACAGCATGTCACCATTGCCGAGGAGGGTTTCGGCGCCGTTCTGATCGATGATCGTGCGGCTGTCCACTTTGGAGGCGACCCGGAAGGCGATGCGGCAGGGGAAGTTGGCCTTGATGAGGCCGGTGATGACGTTGACGGACGGCCGCTGGGTCGCGACGACGAGGTGGATGCCGGTGGCCCGCGCCTTTTGTGCCAGGTATGCGAGCGGACGCTCGACTTCGTTCTGCACGGTCATCATCAGATCGGCGAGCTCATCGATAAAGAGCACGATATAGGGCTTGGTCTCGGGCTCCTCGACGGTGGCGCCGCCCTCCGATTCCGGCGCCAGGATCGGCATTCCTTTGGCGACGCGACGGTTGTACTCGCGTAGGTTTCGGCAGCCGTTGGTGGAGAGCCACTCGTAGCGCCGCTCCATCTCGTACACCAGCCACTTGAGGACCGTAGCGGCGTCCCGATTGTCGGTGACGACCGGGTGGCGCAGGTGAGGGAGGACGTTGTAGCCGCCGAGCTCGACCATCTTGGGGTCGATGAGCAGCAGCCGCAGCTGTTCGGGCGGGTAGCGGTAGATCAGACAAGAGATGATGGCGTTGATGCAAACCGACTTCCCGG
>JASFTY010000009.1:0-20680 GCA_050050535.1 Gemmatimonadales bacterium
GTTCTCGTCCTTGATCCCCAACGCCTTCAGAAACTCGTCTTTCCTGGGCATACCTATACCTGCCTGTCTCTCGGTCCGTACTCCGCTGCGCGCGATGCTCGGGAACTTCCCGATTCTACTGTCTCGTCCTGCCCCAGGCCAGCCGCAGATCGCCGCCGCTTGACCTCGGCTTGACCGCCCGAGCACAGCGTGGGCCCGAGAACCGCGGCGAAACCCAACACCACCGAGGGAGGTAAGGGAGATGCCAATCCGACGGCTCGTTTGCCTGGTACTCACCCTGGCTGCCGCCACGGCCGGCCGGCTGGCCGGGCAGACCTGTTTCCGGGGGCGACCCCTGCCCGAGTGCCGCGTATTCGCGATCACCGAGATCGGCTTCGGCGTGCGGCTGACCCAGGAGCCACTAGACGAGGGTCTGACCAGCGCTGACCTGGGGTTCATGGTGAACCTGAACGAGGATTACGCGCTGGGCGGCACGCTCTACGCCGCCTTCGAGGACTACACCGACCCCGGGCCTGACGCGCGCTATGGCATCAAGCTGCGGGTTCGTCGCTGGATCGAGCCGTGGCTGAGCGTCGATCTGGCGCCGGGCATCATGTACCACAACGGGGGCACCGGCAGCGCCGGGCTGGCCTTCACCAGTCAGATCGGCCTCAACTTCCGGGACTGGTTGGCGCTGACGACCCAGCTCGAGTACCTCGGGTACCAGGACGACCGGGTACTCGCCGGTTACGCGGGGCTGAGGTTCGGCTCCGAGCTGGCCGTCGCCGCAGCGCTGCTCGGCGCGGTAATCGCCATGCTCGCCGCCCCCGCACCGAGCTACTGACGCTCATCCCCGGCCCCGACTCACCCGGCCGGCCGCCGACCCCTAGCGACCGGCGGCGTCCGCCGCTGCCTCCGTCTCGTACAGCTCGCCCGTCTCCAGCTCCAGCGCGATCCGGTCGGCATCGTACACGGCGTCCAGCGCGGCTAGTACGGCCCGCACGTCCACCATGATGTTCCGACCCCGCTCGGGCAGATAGATGAAGTCGCGCGACAGCCCCTCGATGTTGCGGTCGAAGTTGAGCCCCACCAGCTCGAGCTCCGGCGTCACCGCCGGCGACCCGGAGTTGCCACCGTAGGTGTCGGCGGTCGAGATGAAGTTCAACGGCGTCGCGAGGTCGAGACCTTCGGGCGGCGAGCGCCACCGCTCCGGCAGATCCCACTCGGTGCCCGGACCGTGCGCGCTGTACAGGTCGTACATCCCGTAGAACGTCGTGTAGGGCGGCGCGATCGTACCGTTGTACTCGTAGCCCTTCACCACACCATCTGTGATGCGCGGCGAAAACGTGCCATCCGGCGGCACACTCCGGCCGTAGACCTCGAAGCGAACCCGTCCCAGATCGCTCTCCAGACGGCTCTCCTCGCGCGACAGCCATCCCGACCCTCGCCGGTACTCCTGATAGGCGGGAAGCAACACCGCGGCCAGGCGAACCGCCGGGTCATCCATCGACAGCGAGCTGCTCTCCACCGCTTCCCTCGCCCGCTCGGCGCTGCCCAACGCCGAGCTCGCCAGCAGCGCCGTCGCCGCGTCCTGCGGCGACCGACCCTGCAGCGCCGCCCGTGTGATCTCGTGGCTCGCACCGAGGTAGCGCTCGAAGTCCGCGAAACGCGCCGCCAGGTAACCCTGCTCCAGCAGGGGCGGCCCATCGCGGAAACGGAGCAGTTCCGCCTTCAGGCCCTCGAGCGTGTCGGCGGGTGCACCGCGGGCCTGCGCTTCCAGATAGACGCGCGCCGCCACCGCACGTGACAGCGTCGTGGAAGAGTAACCGGGGCTGCCCAGGCCGTAGAACGCCCCATACGAGGCGCTCAAGGACCCTTTGTCCGCCTGGATCTCCGCCAGCCGATCGAACAGCGCCCCATAACGCTCGTTCAGTTCCGCACTCGCAGCGATCGCCGCCCGCAACTGCCGCTCGGCATCTAACTTCCTCGCCATTATCGTCGGGTCCCTGAGCGCTGCCAGCTGCCCGGTCCGCGCCTTCAGCGAGTTCGACAGCCCGAACATCACGTTGCTGATGTTCATCGCCGCGGCGCGCTCCGGTTCGGCCTGCCGGAACGTTGCCAGTGCCTCCAGACGGCTCGTGTAAAAGCCGATCCGCACCGGCACCTCCACGTCGCCCTGGTACTCGAGCTGCGCGATCGTGCGCAGCCGGTTGGTCGATCCCGGGTTGCCGACCACGAACACGACATCACCCCGTTCCACACCTTCATCACTCATACGGAGGTTCTGCTGCGGTCGATACGGAACTCCATCCCGGTCGTAGATCCTCAGGAAAGCGAAGTCGAGAGCGTGGCGCGGGTAGGTGAAGTTATCCGAGTCTCCACCGAAGAAGCCCATCTGCAGCTCCGCCGCCACGACCAATCGCACGTCGGTGAAACGGCGAAAGACGTAGGCCGAGTACCTGCCCCCGTGATAGAGCGGCACCATCTGCACCCAGATCGAGTCGCCCTGACCAGAGTACCGCTCCAGCAGCCGGGCCTCGATGCTCTCCAGCGTCTCGTTCCGCAGGCGCTCCCGCTCCTCATCTGTCGCCGCCCTGTCAGTCGCGCCGAACACTTCATCGCTCACGTCCGCGATGGCGATGAGCTGGTCGGCGTAGTTCCCGGTCGGCCGCTCCTCGGCCAGCGTCGGCGCGTAGAACCCATCGGCGAGCAGGTCCTCGCCCTCCTGGCTCGCACGAGCTACGTCACCGCGCACGCAGTGATGGTTCGTGGCGACGAGGCCGTTCGGCGAGACGAACGACGCCGAGCAGCCCCGGATGCGTAGTACCGAGAGCCGGATACGCTCGAACCACTCCGCGTCGGCCTCGAAGCCGTAAGTCTCGCTGAAATACTCCGCCGGCGCATACTCGAAGGTCCACATCTTGCCAAAGTCGAACCGGCTGGCGCCGACCTCGGCGCGCTCGGCCTGCCCAACCTGGGCCTGGCACGGTTGGACAGCTGCGACCAGCAGCGCGGCGGCCAGCACGATGGGCCGCCTACCTCTCCGCTCTTGTTTCTGGGCTCCGGCCATCACGGCCTCCATAGGTACGGATATGTTGGTGTAGCTGAAGATGATCGGCGCTACGTTTTGACAGAACATGGCATTCTACCATCTCCGCGCCGCCGTGGCCACCGGGCCGTCGAGCACCGCGCCGCGGGCCCTTGAGAAATCCGGGGCCAGCGATTACCGTCCCGGCGCACGTACCAGATCAACCCGAACCGGAGAGCTACCAGAGCATGAAACGCGCAACCGGAATGGCGAAGGTCTTTGTCTTCGCCGCCATCTCGTACTTCGCCGCGCTTACCGCCACCGCCCACGCGCAAGATGATAAGGACGTCGGCTGGTTCTTCACCACCGAAGTCACCGGCGTGTGGACGGCCGGCAACTCCGAATCCAATACTCTGGGACTGGCCGCCAGCGTCCGTCGTGTCTGGGAGAAATCGGAGCTGAAGTTCGATGCAGGAGCGGTTCGCACCGAGTCCGGCACCATCACGCGTACCGCCGTGGGAACGGTCGACGACTTCCGGGTCGAGAAGCAGACGACCCGCAAGAAGACCGCGGAAAGCTACTACCTCAGAGGCCGCTACGACTACGAGTTGAGCGAGCGTTTCTTCGCCTTCGCCGGCGCCCATTGGCTGCGGAATACCTTTGCCGGGATCGACAGCCGCACGCTGTTCGCGGCCGGCGCTGGCAATATTTGGGCCGACCGGGACCGGCTCCGCTTCAGGACCGACTACAGCGTCACCTATACTTTTCAGGCGGACGTTGTCGAGAACCCGTTCATCAAGACGAGCTTCCCCGGCCTCCGGGCCTCCTACAGCCTTTGGTGGAAGCTCACCAGCTCGACCGACCTCGAGAGCACATTCATTGCCGATCTGAATCTCGACAAGACAGAGGATGTGCGGCTCGATTTCACCAACGCGCTACCCATCGCCATAAGCGACAGGCTCGCCTTGAGGCCGAGCCTGCAGCTGCTCTGGCGGAACGAGCCGTCGCTCACCGAGATCGACCTCGAAGATGAGGGCGGGGTCCCGACCGGCGATACGGTGCGCGTGCCGCTCGAGAAGCTCGACAGCTTCTTCACCTTGGCCCTGGTGGTGAAGCTGTAGTCGCACTGCGCACGGCCGGCGCGCGACCGAGGAGCCCTCGGCCGCGCGCTGCCCTGACTATTCGGGCCGCCCGCGATGCAGATAGGCCCGCAAGTCGCCGACGTCGTACCGACCGTTCTCGTTGTTGAGGTCGTCCAGGTACGCTTCCTCGAGCTCGGTCAGCGCATTCACGTCGTCGAGCAGGAACGGGCCCACGACGCGTTCAACCGCGATCGGGATCGTCGAGAGCACGAGATGGGCTACGCCGTCTTCGACGGTTACCTCGTAGATGTTGACGCGCGATGAGGGACCGAGCCCCCCGTCCAACCGCGTGGACGGCTGGGTAGCGGTCGTCAGCGTGCTCGGCCCCAACGCTCCGAACGCGTCGCCGGCTTCGCCGCGATTACCGCCCTGCGGGAACGTCTTCAACAACGTGCTGTCGCCGTCGGCCTCGATCAGGTTGACACGGTAGATCGGTGTACAATCGGCGCAGGGTCGGAATGGGACCGTGTCGTTGATCCGATAGATCAGCACGCCGGCAGCGGGAAGATTGAGATCGAACCCGTTGCGCTCCCGGTACTCGACGAGCAAGCGCTCGTCCACACCGAGCGGGATCTCCAAGATCTCACCGGTCGTACGGACGGGTGGCAACGTCACCTCCAGGAGCTCGACTTCCGGGACCACCACGATCTCGTCCAGCCACCCCATGACCTTCTTCTCCCACGCCCCCATGTGCGTGGGTCGCCTCCAGCCATCCCGTTCCGAGGTCCCGCAGCCCCAAGCGCCCGCCGCCATCAGCGACCAACAGCCGACGACCCAGCGCCGCTCCTCGGGCTCGATCCCGTACACCGCATGGTAGAGGTCGGGTAGGCCCAGGTTGTGGCCCAGCTCGTGAGCGACCGTCGTGATCGGCGTGATGTCATTCCCGTCACAGCTCACGATGCTCTGTATGAAATACGCGTCGATCCTGATCCAGCCGCCGCCCGCCCGGGCGTCGTCCGTCACGAACACCTCCTGGTCCGGCCAATACGAGATGCCCCAGAAATGCGGCCAGATACCGGGGCCGCCGCACGAGGCCGAGATCGCCGGGAAGTAGAACGCGATCGCATCGACGTAGCCATCGTCATCGCCGCTGTTCGGCACGTCGTCGGGCCCGTCGTTGTCGTAGAGACTGAAGTCGATGGAGCCGTCGACCAGCGTCAGCGCCTCGACCATGTACTCGCCGGTCCGCGCATCGCTGCCCAATCCGTAATTCTCACCGACCACCTCGTCGAGTGTCAGGCTCGTCCGCACCCACGGACCCACCTCGCCGTAGATGTTCAGCCGCCCACCCGACACCTCGGCATAGAACTCGGTCAACGTGCCGTCCTCGGCTGGCCCGTCGAACAGCGTGCGGCTCAGATCCTCGGAGCTGTAGACCGGGTCAGGCGAGTCGGAGAACAGCGCCGGGACCGCCACGAAGGGCAGGTCGCCGGCGACCGGCTGGTTCGCGGCGATGGCGTGCTCCGCCCTCAGCACCCAGCCGCTGGATCGACGCAGGACCTCGGCTCGCTGCCTCAGCATCTCTACGTACCGGGGTGGCAACTCACGGCCCGGCACCCGTGCGGGTACGATGTCCTGCGCTCCGGCGTAGCTCGGGGCGAGCGTCGCGAGGCCGACCGCCAGCGCCATCAAACGATGTCTCGTCGTCATGATCGGCCTCCGGTCACCAGCTGTACGCGACGGTGTAACTCGACACATCGTCGCGCACATCGTTAGAAGGGTCGGCCACCTCGATGACCTGCAGCTCCGGCGGCGCCTGCCGGTCCAGAACGGTCATCGTGAAACGCACCTCTCCTGGAACCAACATGAGCACGACGATACGGCTCGTCCCGCCCGTGCGCCCGTAGAAAACGTCACAATCTTCGCAATCGACGCCGATGATCCCCTCGTCGCCGGTCTCGAGCACCGCCGCGCCTTCATCACCGTTAGGAGAGATGAGGTGGGCTACCACATCGCCCGCACCGGGCGGCGGCCCGGACGGCCCGTCGTCGCAGGACAGGAAGGCCAGCGACGCGGCTGCGACCACGAGTCCCACAGCTCCGAGCCGGGTCGCAACTGCCGCCCCTCTTCTAGTCGAACCAAGTAAGGCTTTCATCGCACCACCTGTGTTGTGGGTTGACATCGTCAGCAAGCTACGCTCAGGGCGCGAGTGGGTCCAGCCGTCGAGTCGGCCGCGGCCGCCCAAAGGACCGCCCGCCCTGCGGTCGCTGCCACACTACGCTCTGCCTGACGCACCGGTTTCCCCTGGTCCCCACGGCAGCCTTCCCGCAGTTGGGCGTGTCGCTCATCGTTCTCGGCGGCGGTTGGGCGGCCATCTGCAGCAAGCGGGATGCGCACCCTCTCAGCTCTTTGTGAACAGAAGGTTCCTTACCCGGCCGCTCGTCACCCTGAACCCGGTGATCGTGCCGGCGGCGTCGCGCTCGAACTGGACCCGCCTGAAGAACCAGGTATCGCCGCTGAACGCGTCTGCAGCCGAAGGCGTCAACGCGATCGGGTCGTGCCGCACGTGCGTCGCCACCAGCGCTCCCTCTCGGACGGCGAGCGTGTACGTCGTGCCGAGCTCGTCGCTGTAGTACTCGCCGACGTAATCTCTCAACTGGCTCTCGTCGGGCGCGAAGGGCTCGATCCGCTCCTCCGTCGGTTCCTCCTCCGATGCCGACTCGGGTGCCGGCTCAGGTTCCTCATCCTCCAGCCTGTCGGCCAGGAAAATGTCGGCAATACGCAGCGCCATCGAGCTGGGGCTGAAGTCGCCCAGGTTGCTGAGGATCGCCACCGCAAAGTGCTCTTCGGGGAAGCGGACCACGTAGCTCCGAAATCCGGCGTCGCCGCCGCTGTGCCCAACGGTCCTCAGCCCGCGGTACTGACCGATACCCAGACCGAAGGCGTAGCTGAGCGTATCGCCGTTGTTCAGGATACCACGCGTGTGCATCGTCTCGTTTACCGCCGGGCCGCCAACCCCTCCTTCATACAGGTTCTCCTCCCACCTCATCAGGTCTTCGACCGTGGTGAACAGGCTGGTCGCACCCACATTCGCATAGCTGAGCACCGCCTTCCGGTAACCGTCACCGCGGCGCGCGTACGAGTAGGCGCGGTTCCGAACGATCTGCTGGTGGTCATCGTGGAAGTGCGTGTGAGTCATCCCGAGCGGTTCGAAGATGTTCTCGGCCATCCAACCGGCGAACGATTGCCCCGTGACCCGCTCGACGATCTCGGCCAGCAGCGTGTAGCCCGTGTTGCAATACAGGAACTCGTCCCCCGGCCTGAAGTTCAACTCGCGCTGTCGACGCACCAGTCGCATGATCTGATCACGGGTGATCACGTCGTCGAGCCGCCAGCCTGCCAGCGCCAGCAACACCCACTGATCACGCAAGCCGCTCGTGTGATGGATGAGATGCCGGACCGTGATCGTGTCGCCGAAATCCGGGACTTCGGGCAGGTGAATGCGAATATCGTCATCCAGCGAGAGCCTACCCTCGTCGGCCAGCATCGTAATGGCAAATGCAGTGAACTGCTTCGATACGGACGCGACATGGAATACGGTCCTCGGCGTTATCGGAATCTCGTACTCCAGCTGGGCGAGTCCGTAACCCTGCTCGTACACGATCTCGCCGTCACGCGCCACGGCCAACGCCGCACCTGGCGAGCCGGGAACGTCCCACGGTGCGAAGAGCTGATCGACCCGACCCGACATCGTCGCCGCCGCAGGCTCGAGGCGCAGAATCGTTATCGCATACACTCCCGCCTCCGCCTCCGGGTCGAACGGTGTAATCTCGATCCGATGTTCACCCGACGTGTCGGAAAAGAGCGTGACGAACTCCGTCCCACGCTCTCCGGACGCGTCGACCTCGTCCACTACTGCGCCTGCCGGATCGAGAATTCGAACGACGACGTCGATCCCCAGTTGTTCCACGCTGGCGAACATGTAACGGTTGGATCGTACATCGATACTGAACGTATGCGTCTGGTCCGGTGCCAGCTCTCGCTCGATCCGCGAGTTGAGCTGCAGCTTTGCAGCCTCGTCCTGAGCGCTTGCAAGACTGAAACAAACGATGCCGAGTGCCGCTGCAGTGATTGGCCCGGCTCTCAACAAGCTCCTCAGCATGGTACCACCTCGCCAACAGGGTGTACGGGTGACGTCGCGACGGATCCCAATGGACATGTCGAGCGACAGCGATCCGGTCAAGAAGATCGCCCATCCGGCCGCCCTGGGCCAGAGACACCGCGAAGCTGACGAGTCCAGATGACAGGCCGAGCCGACACCGAATCCGAGTTCCCTCCGTAGTGTGGGCTGACCACTGCGCAGGGCCATCATCCACAACCACGAACCGACGATGAGCCACCACGACGAGCCCGATGTACAGCCGCCGCGGAAGCTGACGCGACACGAGGTCCAGAGAGGCGACCCTTTCGTGCTCAGAGCTTGGCGCGATGCCCGCTACGCCGCCCGCCGCCTGGCACGCAGCCCGGGGTTTACACTGACCGCGATCCTCTCGCTGGCGCTGGGCATCGGCGCGAACACTGCGATCTTCAGCGCCGTCAACGCGGTGCTCATCCAGAAGCCGCCACTCGAGCGGCCGGGCGAGCTGGTGGACATCTACAGCTCCCGACCGCACTTCGCTTACGGCGCGTTCTGCTATCCCGATTTCGAGGAGATCCGCGACGGGACGCGAGACGTGTTCTCGGCGCTGGCCGCAGTCCGGCTGGCGCCGGTTCAAGCTGACCGTGCCGTTCAGGTCGAGACGCTGTTCGCGGAGCTCGTTAGCGGCGACTACTTCTCCGTCCTCGGCGTACAGGTCGAGCTGGGACGAGCGATCCTGCCGGAAGACGATGCAGCTGCCGGTGCCCATCCCGTCGTGGTGCTGGGACACGGCTATTGGCGGCGCGCCTTCGCCGGCGACAGGGACGTCGTCGGGAGACAGGTCCGGTTGAACGGCCTCGCCTACACCGTCGTCGGCGTGGCACCCGAGGACTACCGGGGTATTATCCGCGGTCTCGCCCCGGCGTTCTTCATCCCCATGGCGATGGTCAACGAGATCCAGCCGGGTTCCGGTGACCTGCTGACCGCGCGCGGTGACCATTCCCTATTCATCAAGGGCCGGCTCGAGCCTGGCGTGACGGTCGAGCAGGCCGCGGTGTCGGCGGCGGCGGTTGCCGTGCACCTCCGGCAGCGCTACCCCTCGGATTGGGCTGCCGAGGACAGGATCGTGCTAGTTCCCACACGTGACGTCGTCGTCTACCCGCCCGTCGACCGCTTCATCCACGCCAGCGCCTGGCTGCTTATGGTCGTCGTCGGGCTGGTACTGCTCATCGCCTGCGCGAACCTGGCGAGCTTCCTGCTGGCCCGGGCGATGGATCGGAGGAAGGAGATCGCGGTACGGCTGGCGCTCGGCGCCAGGCGGCGAACTCTGGTGAGACAGCTGCTGACCGAGACCGTACTGCTCGGTATTCTGGGCGGCGCGGTCGGCGTGCCCCTCGGCCTCTGGTTGCTGAGAACCCTGCTCGCCACCGATCTGCCGCTGCCGATGCCCATCAGTCTCGACCTGAGCCTCGACGCGATTGTGCTCGGCTTCAGCCTGTTGATCTCGCTCGCCGCGGGCGCCTTGCTCGGCCTGGCTCCGGCGCTTCAGTCGACACGCTCCGACGTCGCAGCGACGCTGAAGGACGAAGCGGCCGGCGGCGGCTGGCGTGCAAAGGCCCGCCTGCGCAACGTTCTGGTAGCAGCACAGGTGGCGGTATCAGTTACGCTACTGGTAGGAGCCGGCCTGTTCTTGCGGAGCTTCTTCGCCACCCGCGCCGTAGATCCGGGGTTCGGACGCGACCCGGCGGCGCTACTCACCATCGCCGTGCCGGCCAACCGCTACTCGGAGGAAGAGGGCCGGCTGTTTACCAGCGCGCTGTTGGACCGTTTCCGGCAGATGCCCGGTGTCGCGGCCGTCGGCCTGACCTCCAACATCCACCTCAACATGATCACGCGGCAGTGGGCCAGCGTGAACATCGACGGTGTCGAGCCGCCGCCCGGTCGCGACGCACACAACATCGACCGCGCGACGGTGGATGCCGGCTTCTTCGACGCCACCGGTATTCTCATCATCCGCGGGCGCAACTTCAATGACGCCGACCACGAGGACGCGCCCGGCGTCGCGATCATCAACGAAGCGATGGCACGCAGGTTCTGGCCGGGCGGCGACGCGATCGGCCGGATGCTGCGGCGCCCGGACGGCCGCGACTGGCGCGTCGTTGGCGTGGCCAGCACCGCAAAGATACGCTCGCTGGGCGAAGCACCGCGGCCGTTCGTCTACCTGCCGTACAGCCAATCGTACTCGACTTGGCTCACCGCAGTCGTCAAGACCTCCCGCGATCCCCAGCGCATGGTGCTCGAGCTTACGCGAGCGGCCCGCCAGTTGGATCCCGACATCTGGATCTGGGAAGCCAAGACGCTGGAGCAGCATCTGGGGACGATGCAGCTGCCGGCCCGCCTGTCGGCCTTGCTGCTGTCGCTTTTCGCTTTGCTCGCCCTCACACTGGCCAGCGTCGGACTCTACGGCATCGTCAGTTACGCCGTCTCGCAGCGCAGCCGCGAAATCGGCATCCGAATGTCGCTCGGCGCCGACGCCGGCAATGTGGTCCGCATGCTCATGGGTTCGGCGCTGAGGATAGTCGCCGTCGGCGGCTGCGTCGGCTTGGCTGCCGCTCTCTTCCTGGCCAGGGCGCTGGACCAGCTGCTGTTCGGGGTAGGCTCGCTCGATCCGGTCGCCTTCGCCTTGGTGCCAGTGCTGCTCGGCGGCGTGGCGACCCTGGCGGCTTACATCCCGTCGCGCCGGGCGAGCCGGGTGGACCCGGTCGTCGCGCTGAGGTCGGAATAGGGCCCGGCCCCTACCAGCCTAGGCCTCGTGGACCGTCTTCCCACCCACGACGGTCCGCATGACCTGGATCTGCTTGATGCGGTCGGGATCGACCGCGTGGAAATCCTCAGCCAGGATCACGAAGTCGGCCAGTTTGCCCGCCGTTATCGAGCCCTTGATACCCTCCTCGAACGCGGCGTGCGCGGCGTTGATCGTGCAGATACGTAACGCTTGGTCGGGCGTGACCCGCTGATTCGGGCCCCAGATCCTGCCGTCGAAGTCCTTGCGGGTCACCATGCTCTGGATCGCCATGAGCGGCTCGTACGGACCGGGCACGTAATCCGACGCCGCGGCCACCGGAATCTCGTAGTCGAGGAACGACTTGTGCGCGAACATCCAGCGCATCTTTTCCGGCCCGTACTCCACCCACTTGTCGCCGTGGTAGTGAGCGTAGGTATAGAATGGGGTGGGGATCGCACCGACCGCCTTGATTCGACGTAGCAGATCCGGGTTGACCAGCGAGCAGTGCTCGATGCGATGCCGCGGGTCGGATCGCGGCCACAGCTCCTGCACCCGCTCGTAGGCGTTCAACACCATGTCGATGGCGACGTCGCCGTTCGCGTGGATGCCTACCTGCCAGCGCTTGCGGTGTGCTTCCTCCACGACCTCGTGTATCTCATCCTGCGTCATCGTGAGGATGCCGTAGTCGTCCGGCCGCCCGACGTACGGCGAGCTCATCCGCATCGTACGCTCCGAGGCTGAACCATCGGCGAAATACTTCACGCCGCCGACCCGCAGCCACTCGTCGCCGAGACCCGTATAGAGTCCCGAATCCTTCATCGCCGCGTACGCTGAGCCGCCGCTAAGCATCATGTACACCCGGCACTTCAGATCGCCGGCCACCAGCGCGTCCTGGTAGGCGGTGGTGAGCTGCGGCGAGCAGCTGGCATCGGTCACCGACGTGAGGCCGGCCGCGCTCATCAGCTCGGTGATCAGTTTTGCGCCCGCTCGCCGCTGCTCACGCGTGGTCGACCGCGGGATCAGACGGGAGAGCGGAGCCCGCGCCGCCTCGGCCACGAAGCCGGTCAGCTCGCCGCACTCGCGGCCGTATCTCCCGTCCGGTGGGTCAGGGGTCGCGGCGATGATCCCGGCCATCTCGAACGCCACGCTGTTGTACCACGCAGTGTGGCCGCCGCGGTGGCCCACCTCGACGGGATGGTCCGGCACCGCTTCGTCCAGGTCCCGGCGCGTGAGCCTTCGGCCCTCGCGGACCTTGGTGTCGTCGAACTTGAAGCCGACGACCCACTCGCCGGGCGGTGTGCGGGAGGCCCGCTCCTTCAGCGCAGCCTGGACCTCGGCGATGCTCCTGAGGTCCAGGTTCACCAGCGTCAGCTCGCCTATCCCACCGGATGCCGGATGGCTGTGCGCGTCGATGAAGCCCGGCGTCACGGTCATCCCCTCCGCATCGATCACCGCCGTACTCCGGCGCGCCAACCCGCGAATCTCACCGTTGCTCCCCACCGCAACGAAGCGATCCCCCGTGACCGCGAACGCCTCGGCGGTCGGCTGCGCATCATCTACGGTGTAGACCCTACCGTTCAGCAAGACGAGATCGGGCCCCAGAACGTCGCGCTCCTGCCGGTACGGCCGAGCGATCAATTCGCGACCGATCGCCGGCATGCCCAGCACAGCCGCCAGTGCTGCGCCCGACTTGATGAACTCGCGGCGCGTCTGCTCGGACATCGTATCCTCCTTCACTCGACAGCCCGGCGAACCGAGTTCAGCTCGTCGCGCGCACCTTCAGGCGAGCGCGTGAAGAGGCTGACCCCGATCGTCACGGCGAATCCGGCCAGAAAGCCAGGCAACATCTCGTAGAGAGAGTAGAATCGCTCTTTGAACAGCAAGACCCACAGAACCGTCGTGGCGAACCCGGCCACCATCCCGGCGATCGCGCCCGCTCTCGTCGTGCCACCCCAGAAGAGCGAACAGAGGACCACCGGGGCGAACGCCGATGCCAGCCCCGACCAGGCGAAGAGCACGAACCAAAAGATCACTCTCACCTCGGGCAAGGCGAGCGCCAGGGCGATAGCCCCGATCACCACCGTAGTGAGCTTGCCGAGAAACGAGAACTGCCGCTCGGACAGCCCCGGATGTATCACCTTCTGGACGACATCCCGGACGACGGCCGACGATGCGAGGATCAGCAGCGAGTCCACGGTCGACATGATCGCCGCCAGGACGATCACCAGGAATATGCCGGTGAAGACGGCCGGCATCAGCTCGGCACTCATCATCGGAAGAATCGTCTCCGGGTCCGCAAGCCCTGGAAACAGTACCCTACCCGCCATGCCCGCGAACACCGCGCCGATGTCGAACACGATGATGACGGCCACCGCCATGACGCTGCCATCGACGATCTCGCTATGATCGCGTGCCGAGATGAACCGCGTGAGCAGCTGAGGCGCGCCTAAGAACGCCAGGCCGATGCCCACGAAGCTGACGGCGCTCGCCACACCCGCCACCGACAACCCGTACTCACCCATCGGCTTCAAGAGATCCGGGTCCATCGCACCGAGCTGCGATACCAGCGGACCCCATCCCCCGACCGCTGCGATGCCTACGATCGGCAGCATCAACAGCCCCAGGAACATGAGGACCCCGTGCAGAAGGTCGTTGTAGGCGACCGCCGTGAAACCACCCACAGTCGTGTAGAAGAGGATGAGCGCGATCCCGATCAGAACACCCAGCTCGTAGCTGGTCCCTAGAAACGAACTGAACGCCTTGCCCGACGCCGTCAACTGGGCCGCGGCGTAGGCGGTGACCATCGAGAAGATGATCACGACGCTCACCAGGCGAATGATGTGCCGCGTGTCACGGAAACGGGACTCGAGGTAGTCGGGCACGGTGATCGAGTCGTAGCGGTCCGTATACTCCTTAAACCGCAGTCCGACGAAGACCCAGGCGAGCGCCACCCCAAGGACCTCTCCCAGGACGACCCACAGCGCGTGAATGCCGACCAGGTACCCCATTCCGGTAAGGCCGAGCAGCAGCCAGGCACTCTCGCCAGTGGCGTTCGAGCTGAAGGCGATGACCCAGGACGGGAGCTTCTTGCCGGCCACGTAGTAGCCAGCGACGCTACCGGACTCGCGCCTGCCCCAGATGCCGATCGCCACGAGGACGACCCCGTAGATCCCGAGAACCGCGAGGATAGCCGACGAGCCCATGCTATCCCGCGTCTCGCGCGCGGCGACGCTTGAAGTAGAAGACCGTTACCAGAACGAGAGACGGAAGGACCGCCACGAACAGCAGCAGCCACGCCGTCCAGGGGAGCCCCCCGATCATCGCGCCTAGCTCGCCGAGTCCACGCGCTGGCAGGCGCGGCGCAGGCGGCCCAACCCGTCCTCGACCTCGCTCTCGCTCACCAGCATCGAGGGACCGATCCGAATCACGTTGCCGCTGAGTCCACCGACTCCGAGCAACAGCCCCTCTTCCCTTGTCGCCTCCAGCACCGCCCTGGCCTTACCGGGGCTCGGCTCCTTGCTCACTCGATCTTCCACCAGCTCGAGCGCCTGCATGAGCCCCATGCCGCGCACCTCGCCGATCCACTCGTGCGCGCGGTACAGATCCTCGAGGCCCTCGCGCAACCGGCCGCCCCGGGCCTGCGACCGCGCAGGCACATCCTCCCGCGCCATCACCTCCAGCGTGGCGTCGGTGGCCGCCATACACACCGGGTTCCCGCCGAAGGTCGAGATTGTCTTGGCGGTCCAGGCGGCGGCGATCTCCGGCCGCGTCATCGTCGCGCCCACCGGGAATCCGTTGGCGATCCCCTTCGCCATGACCATGATGTCGGGCTCGACCTCCCAGTGCTCGATGCCGAACCACTTGCCTCCCGTCCGGCCGAACCCCGCCTGTACCTCGTCACAGATGAACAATCCACCATGGTCATGGATGATCTCGACCATCCGCTGGAAGTATCCGGGCGGCGGCACGATATAGCCTCCGGCTCCCTGGATAGTCTCGGCAAAGAAAGCGGCAGGCTTACCGTCGGTCACCGTACGGATCGTCTCCTCCAGGTCTCTGGCCAGAACATCCACAAAGGCCTCGTCGCTGAGCCCTTCGACGGGGAACCGGTAGCGATAGGGCGACATCGTGTGCTTGATCCCGGGCAGCGTGCTGCCGAGCGGACGCCAAGGCGCCTGGCCCGTAAGGTTCGTGGCCAGAATACTGCGGCCCGAGTATGCCTGGCGGAGCGCGATCACTTCACTTCTCCCCGTATACATGCAAGCGAGCATGACCGCCGTCTCTACCGCCTCGGTCCCGCTGTTGGTGAAGAACGACTGGCTGAGCCGACCCGGCGCGATCTCGCTCAGTCGCTTGGCGGCGCGGATCTGGTTCTCGGTGATGTAGAGCGTCGACGTGTGTCCCAGCCTGCCAACCTGCTCGCGCACGCGCTCCACCACGTCCGGCTGGCAGTGACCGATGGAGGCGGTGAGGATCCCACTGAAGAAGTCCAGGTACTCACGTCCCTCCGAATCGACTACCATCGTGCCGTGCCCTTCGACCAGCACGAGTGGATCCTCGTACAATGGCGGGGCGCACGGGAACAGGTACTTGCGGTGATCCGCTTTCACCCGATCCGTATCCGTCGCAGCTACTGTGTTTCTCTTTGCGCTCATCGCTACCACCTCGAGATCACGACGCGTTTGTCTGTGTAGAACTCGATGGCATCGCGGCCCTGAGCCTTGAGGTCCCCGTAGAAAGAGCCTTTCGCGCCACCGAACGGAAAGAACGCCATCGGAGCAGCGACTCCAATGTTGATGCCCAGCATGCTGATGCCTGCGTGATAGCGGATCTCGCGCGCCGCGCGACCGCTGGTCGTGAAGATCGACGTCATGTTGCCGTAGCCGATCCGTTGGATCAGCCCCAAAGCCTCGCTCAGCGAACCGACGCGGGCCAGTCCTCCCACGGGCCCGAAAATCTCCTCGCGCCCCACGACCAGGTCCGGGCCCACTTCATCGAACAATGTGGGGCCGACCCAGTGTCCCTTGGGATACTTCTTCACCGTGGCGTCGCGGCCGTCGAGCAGCAGCCTCGCGCCCTCGCTGATGCCCTGCTCGATGTAGCCGAGAACGCGCTCGCGATGCGCTGCCGAGATCAGCGGACCCATGAAGGGGTCGCCGTCGAGGGCGTAGCCCAGGCTGAGCGATGCCGCTCCCTCCAGCAGCCGCTCCTTCATCTCCGGGTACGCGTCCGCCACACCCACGACCACGCTCCCCGCCAGACACCGTTGGCCCGCCGACCCGAACAGCGAGGAGAGGATCGCGTCGGTCGCCAGGTCGTAATCCGCATCGGGGAGCACCACGAGATAGTTCTTCGCCCCGCCCAACGCCTGCACCCGCTTGCCGCACGCTGCCGCCCCCGCATAGACCTGCCGGGCCACGGCGCTCGACCCGACGAACGAGATCCCTTTCACGTCGTCGTGCTCGATCAGCGCCGCCGCGGCGTCCCGGGCGCCGTGCACCACGTTGAGCACGCCCTCCGGCAGTCCTGCCTGTGCGGCCAGCTCGACCACGGTCTGGTGCGTCAGTGGATCCTGCTCGCTCGGCTTCAGCACGAACGTGTTGCCGGTGGCAACCGCGTAGGGCCAGAACCACAAGGGGATCATGACCGGGAAGTTGTACGGCGTTATGCCGGCGAAGACGCCCAGCGGTTGCAGGAAGGTCTCACAGTCGATACCCGGCGCGATATCCTCGAGCGTCGAGCCCAGCATTAGGGTCGGAATCCCGCAGGCGTGCTCCACGTTCTCGATCCCGCGCCTGATCTCGCCGCGGCACTCCTCTAGGTTCTTGCCGTGCTCCCTGGCGAGGCTGGCTGCCAGATCCTCGAGGCTCCGGTCGAGTAGCGTCTTGAGTCTGAAGAGCACCCGCGCCCGCTCGGCTGCCGGCGTCGCACGCCAGGCCGGCAAGGCACGCTTCGCCGCCTCCACCGCTGCGCCCACATCTTCCGGACCGGAGAGCGGAACCCGCCCGAGCCGCTCTCCCGTCGCCGGGTTGCTGACGGGCAGAGTCTCGGAGCCCGATGACGCGACCCACTCGCCGCCTATGTAGTTGGCGACCGAAACATCCTTGGTCATGATGTCCTCCGGGCTGGCCTGGCTCACTCACCCCATGAGCCGTTTGAAGAGAGACTTCACCGTTCCCTCGTAACGCTTCACAACGAGCACCGATGCCGGCGAGTGACGGGCCACCTTCTCCGGGATCTCGCCCAGCAGCATCTTGCGGAACAGAGGCTCCTTCGCAGCCCCGATAACGACCAAGTCACAGTCGCGACTGGCCAGCGCCAGGCCGCCGGCCACCGACTCCGCCTCGAGCAGCTGCGTCTCCAGCGGCAGCGTCACATCGAAGTGGACCAGCGTCTTCTCGATCCAGCGCTCCGCCTCGGAACGCTGCTCCTCCGACGCTCCCGGCGGCACGACGTAGCTTGCGGTAACCTCCATCTCGAACGCCTTGCCCAGCACGTTCAGGAACTCGGCCGCAAGCTGCGCGTGCGGGCCACCCGCCGTGGGGAACAGACAGCGCCGGAACTTGCCCGGCTCGGCGATCTTCAGCAGCATCAGGTCGCACGGCGCGTGCCGGATCACCTGGTCGGCGACCTCGCCGAAGATGCGCTCCCGCGTGTCCGTATAGCCTTTCCAGCCCATCAGCAGCACGTCGGCGCGGTGTCGTTCCGCTGCCTCGAGGATCCCGTGGTGGGCTTGATGCGCGATGGCGATATCGGTCTCGATCTCTATGCCATGCTCCGCCGCGTACTCGCGTGCCTCCCTGAGCAGCGGCTCTCGGTGATGAGTGAAACGCAAACCTTCGTGCACCGGCAACTGTCTCGGCACGACCGTCACCGTGACGGCGACCAGTCGCCTGCCGCGCGCCTGCGCTATCGGGCTGGCAAAGTCGAGCAGCGTCCTCACGTGGTCCGGGTTGTGCAAAGGCACGAGGACGCAGTAGTCCGGTTTCTCCTCCAGCGGCCGCTGGCTCGGGATCAGGACCTGCGGCTCCGCAGTAGCTGCCAGTTTCTCGAAGTATGCGAAGTAGATGAGAAGGCCGAATACCACCCAGCCTGCCGTAACGTACCAGGCGAGCGGCTGGAACTTGAACTGGTAGAGCGCCAGGAAGACGTTGAGCGAGATGCCGAGGATCGGTGTGAGCGGGTAGAGCGGAACCGAATAGGCGCGCGGGATCTCCGGCGCTTTGCGGCGCAGTGCGATGACCGCGAGGTTCACCAGCGCGAAGGTGAGCAGGAAGATCAGGCTGGCTGCTGAACCTACCGCCTCGATCGGCAGGGTCAGCGCCATGGCCAGGAGGATCATACCGGTGACGATGATCGCCATGCGCGGCGTGCGCCGTTCCGGATGAATCTTTGACAACTCCCGCGGCAGCAGGTTGTCACGTGCCATCGAGAACGCAACACGCGAGGACGCCAGGACCGTCGCGTTCAGGGCCGACATGGTGGATAGCAGGCCGCCGAACACGATGACCCCGACGCCGAAGGCGGGCATGAAGTCCTCCGCCGCCCGTACGATCGCTGTCTCCTTGTAGTCGCCCAGGAACCGCCAGGTCGGGCTGTCGCCCGCACTCACCGCACCCAGCGAGACGAACAGTATCAGCAGATACATCGTCACCGTGATCGCCAGGGCGATGAACGTGGCGCGTGGGATGTTCTTCTCCGGTTCCTTGATCTCCTCGGCGACGGTGGCGATCAGGTCGTAGCCCTCGAAGGCGATGAACGTCAGGCCCATCGCCACCAGGACACCACCGGCACCCAGCGGGAAGAACGGCGTGAAGTTGTCCGCCGCCTCGGCCGGCGCAGCCAGGACGCGTCTGAGCCCGTAGAACACGAAGATCCCCAGCACGGCCAGCTTCGCCAACGTCAGCGCGTTCTCCGCCTGGCCCGTCACTTCGGCGCCCCGAATGTTGAGCCGGATGAAGATGAGCCCGACGAGCAGCGTGACGATCAGAATGGGGATGGTCTGGCCGAGAACCCCGAACAGGCCTCCAGTCAGCCCCGGTATGTACTTGTGGAAGAACTCCCAGAAATACCCGGCGAACCCCAGGGCGTACAGGCTGCACGCCACCGTATACGCGAACCAGAGCATCCACCCGGCGGTGAACCCCAGCGCGCCCGGGAAGGCCATCCGCACGAACGAGTAGCCGCCGCCCGCCCGCGGGATGGCAGAAGCGAGCTCGGCGTAGGCGAAGGCGGTGAGCAGCGTGACCGCGCCGTTCAGTGCGAACGCCAGAATCGAGGCGGGGCCCGACTCGCCGGCCGCGATGCCCGTGAGCACGAAGATGCCCGCACCGATCATGGCGCCGACGCCGATCATCGTCGCATCGAACAGGCCGAGATCGCGGGCGAACGTGGCCTTCGAGGGAGTCTCGTTCGTCATCCGCTTGCTTGGCTGAGCGAAAATACGGTCTGAGGGCCCGTGGGGGGCCGGCGACATTCTAGCGCCGGATCAAACCTCCTGCCAGACCGCAGGCACGGCCTGGAACAGCGCGATCCTCATCGGCGTATCGATCCGCGACGGCGGCAGAAGAGCCTTGGGCTCGATGTATCGAGTGGTGACCGGGGCCGAGCCGCGTACGGCGGGACCAGTATGAGTCGCGGCCTCGAGGACGAGCTCGGCGCTGTTCTCGGTCAGGTCGCCGTTGGCCACTAAGTCCTCGACAGCGAAGTGAATGACCAGGTCGAGGTCGCCGTCTCCATCTTCATCCTCGAGCCTCGCCATCAGCGCCCCATTCTTCTTTCTGAGCACCCTCGTGTCCGGCCCTCTGCCATCGCCCAACGTCACCGTCCGCAGGTCGATCTCCATCGCGTCGAACCCACCCGCAGTCGGTACCACCACCTTGAGCTTGTCTCTGCTGTTCAGCCCGATCAATGCCACGGGAATCTCGACCTCGACCTCTCGCTGATCATCACGCTCGCCCCCACCCGCCCGGTCCCCAACCCCGTGCTCACCGACGTACTTCTGTCCGTACGCCGATCTCGAGGCCGCCCCCTCTCCAACGCCATCCCATGTTGGATCGGTGTAACAGCCAGCCAGCACGGCCGTCCCCAGGACGAGGCCGCTCAGCAACACCTTCTTCACGGACGACCCCTTTGTCAGCCGGATGCAAGTGCGCACCCACGGCGCAGTTACACCCGCAGGCTATGTCGAATCACGCTCTGCAGAACGAGCGTTCTGAATAAGGTTTGACGTTGAGAAGGGCAAGAGGCGTGCCGTGCGAAGGCCCCGCTGCCCGGCCGCCTCACCGGGTCGGGCGGCCGGGTAGCTCGCTCATCTCCGCCTCACCGGGGTACTGCCGGATCCGCGCTCAACTTCGTCAGCTGCTCGTCGCTCAACGGCTCGGCAAACATGAACTGCGTCGCGTCCGGCCCGCGCGCCAGGAACGTCCACGTCCCGCTGTCCGAGTCATATACCAGGAAGTCGAAGACGAGCGCTGTCTCGAAGTTGAAGGGTACGGGGACGAAGCCCTGCGCCGTGTTGACGCCACCGGCACCATCGTATCCCGCCACGACCAGGACGCTGTCATCCTGCAGATCGAGAACGTTCGCGTTCCCGTGGCAGTCGCCGCAGTCTGAGACGGCGTCTCTGGCGATCGTGTGCGGATAGGCCGGCGCCATGAGCAAGAGCT
>JASFTY010000010.1:0-20473 GCA_050050535.1 Gemmatimonadales bacterium
TCTCCCCGGCACGCCCCAGCACCTCATCGGTCGCCTCGTAGCGCAGCGCAGCCTCGTCGCGGCAGCCTGCCAGCATCAGCGAAATGCAGACGACGACATAGAGGAGCCGCGTGTGACGTTTGACCCCTTTCATCTGGATGCCTCCGGGTTTCTCGATCGGGGAATCGTCTCCGGCCTCTGTCGACAGGTACACGGAACTCGCCGGAAGGCGATGGGATGTGCGTGCCCGGCGCTCGATGCGGTGAGCGAGCGCGGCGGCGCGATGATCAGGTGAGCGTCTGCCACGGGTGATGTAGCCTCAGGCAGCAGGGCTAGTTCACGACTGTCCTCAGCCCTATCCCGGTGGGCTGATACTGCGGACCTGGTCGCGGGCGCGCAATACAGATCGATAATCTGACGACGCTCGATGTGCTTGCCAGCTCGGGTATCCTCCAGGCCGGCCGGCTGTCGCCCGGCTCAGTCGCCCGCCGGCTCGGTCGCCGGCACGGCCGGCCGCAGGCTGCGGCCCAAGGCGCCGCCGAAGATTAGCAAGAGCGGCGCCGTCCACAGGCCCGGGTAGTAGCCCCACTCGATGACGCTGATCATCAGATGCCCGGCGCCGGCGAGGATCTGAACGATCGCCCAGAACTTGGCGACCTTGAGGGCCCAGAGCCGGCCGTGGGCGACGGACGGGATCATCGCCGCCAGCAGCAAGAACAGGGCGAGGCTGAGCGAGACGAAGAACTCGGGGGCGAGGGAGAAGAGCGGGAAGCGCTCGTGGAAGTTGGCGACGTAGTCCTCGAACGCGTGCAGGAACTGCGCGAGCACGAGGGCCGGGTAGAGGTGGCGGCCCGCGGTCAGGTGGTGATGGTGGAGGCTCAGATCTCGTGGGGCCACGACGTGTCTCCCAGCCCTTGCGGTGGTCGCCGTCGTCGATCTCGGCGCCGCGAATAGCTGCCGGCCTCGCTGCGGCTGATCCTGCGCTTCGCCACGAGGCCCTCGAGGACGAGCTCGCTGGCGACGACCAGCCGCTCGGCCTCAGCCAGATCGGCCTCAGCCGCGCCCGCGGTCCGGGCCAGCTCGACCAGTCCGGGCACGGAACCGAAGCCCTTGAGGCAGGCCTCGGCACCGGAGAGCTCGGCGACCTGAAGCGCGCCGCCGGTATCGAAGTACTCGACGATCGGCTCGGCGTCCTCCTCGACGAAGTACTGGTCGAACGTCGCGCCCGCCGCGCGTGAGATGAGGTCCAGGGCTATCTTGGTGCCGCCCTCCAGCTCGCCCTCGTACTCGAGTTCCAGCTTGCCGGTGATCGATGGCAACGACGCGTAGATGTCCGCCAGCCACGGAACGACGCGCTCCGCCCGGTTGGCGATCGCCCGGCGCTCGGCATTCGACACGACGCTCTCCAGCACGGTGATCGGCAAGCGCTGCGAGACGCCCGAGCGTCGATCGACGCGCTGGTCCTCGCGCGCCTCGAACGCGATGCGCTCGACGATCTCCCTGATCATCCCCGGTATGCGCACCGGGCGGCCGCCCCGCTCGGTCCATGCCTCCTGTTCCGTGATGGCGACGCCCTGGTCGAGCTCACGCGGGTAGTGTGTCATGATCTCGGCGCCGATCCGATCCTTGAGCGGCGAGATGATCTTGCCGCGCGCCGTGTAGTCTTCGGGGTTCGCGGTGAATACCAATTGCACGTCCAGCGCCAGCCGGATCGGGTAGCCCCTTATCTGGACGTCGCCCTCCTGCATGATGTTGAACAGGCCCACCTGGATCTTCCCCGCCAGGTCGGGCAGTTCGTTGACCGCGAAGACCCCGCGGTTGGCGCGCGGCAGCAGGCCGTAGTGTATGGTCAGCTCGTCGGACAGCACGTGGCCGCCGCGGGCGGCCCTGATGGGATCGAGGTCGCCGATGATGTCGGCGATCGTCACGTCCGGCGTCGCCAGCTTCTCGACGTAACGCTGCTCGCGCGGGATCCAGTCGACGGGCGTCGCCTCCCCCAGCTCCCCCAGCTTCGTGCGACCGTACTTGCTGATCGGCTGGAACGGATCGTCGTTCACCTCCGAGCCGGCGATGATCGGTACCCGGTCATCGAGCAGGTCGACTAGCTGGCGCAGGATCCTGCTCTTCGCCTGCCCGCGCAGTCCCAGCAGGATCAGGTTATGCCGCGCCAGAATGGCGTTGACCAATTGCGGGATGACGGTGTCCTCGTAGCCGACGATGCCCGGAAAGAGCGGCTCGCCCGACTCGAGCTTGGCGATGAGGTTCGCCCGCATCTCGTCCTTCACGGAGCGGGCGGCGTAGCCCCCGCTCCTCAGCTCGCCGATCGTTCGCGGTCGCGTTTCAGGCATAGGATCTCAATTGGTACGCGATGCACCGGGTGTGGGCAAGGCGGATGATAGCGCCGGCTCCCGCCGCTCTGGCGCCGGGGTTGGGGCTTTGGTCATGAACAGAACTGCAGCGGTCGCCGCAAGACCCATCAGCGCCGCGCACAGCACGAACGGCGCCGCCGGACTCCATGTTCCAAACACCCAGCCGGCCCACATCGCGCCCATCATGCGGCCGAGCGCCGAGAGCGATTGCATGACGCCCAAAATAGCGCCCTGCCTGTCGAGCTCGGTGTACTGGGAGGCCAGGCTGTTCAGCGTGGGCCAATTGAGCCCGGTACCGGAAGCGATCAGTGCGAGAGTAACCAGGAGAGTCACCAGGGCCCCCGACAGGGGGAGCAGCAAGTAAGCGGCGACGAGGGTGCTGGTGCCCGTTACCAGCAGCCGACGCTCTCCGAAACGGCGGGCCAGCGGTCCCAGAAGTCGGCCCTGCAGGACCGCCATGACCAGCCCCAGAAAGGCCATCAGGTAGCCGGCGTGCCGCGCGTCGTATCCGAGCTCGACGCCGAGCCAGAGCGGGAAGACGGTCGTGAAGGCCGCGAAGACGAAGGTGGCGATGACGAAGATCGCCATGAGGGTCGCGATCGCCGGGGACCGGGCGAAGTGCACAGCCAACTTGAGGCGTCCCAGCGGGCCTGCCGCGGCCTGCGAGGCGGCCCTAGCGCGGAGCTCGGGGCTCAGTGACTCGGGCAGGTGGAAGAAGGCGGCGGCGGCGTTCCCGAAGCAGAGTGCGGCGGCGAAGAAGCCGGGCACGGCGTAGCCGAACTGGCTCAGCGCGCCACCGATGGCCGGCCCCGCGATGAAGCCGAGACCGAACGCGGCACCGACCAGGCCCATCCCGCGGGTGCGATTCGCCAGGTCGGTGCTGTCCGCGATGTAGGCCTGAGAGACAGGCACGTTGGCGCCCGCCATGCCGGCCATCATGCGGGACGCGAACAGCCAGGCGACGTTGCCGGCCAGCGCGAAGATCAGGTACGAGAAGCCCGACCCGACGAGCCCGAGCAGCAGGATCGGCCTGCGTCCCACGCGATCCGACAGCCGCCCCCACAGCGGGCCGAAGACGAACTGCATGGCCGGGTGCGCGGCGACGATGAGACCGATCACCAACGGCGAGGCGCCGAACTCCTGGGCGTAGAACGGCAGCAGGGGCAGGACGATGCCGAACCCGATCAGATCGACGAAGATCGTTAGAAAGATGATCGTGAGCCGAGACAACTCGCGCTTGCGCCTCCACTAACTGCTGCCTGCACCCTTCCCCGCCGACGCCGGGATCACAGATACGGCGGCTGAGTCTAGCAGAGGCCCGCACGCTTGTCGAGGCTGGGCGCGGGTCATCTCGACCCGGCTCCGACCCACTGGTCCCGCAAGCTCCGTCTCGACTACTTTGCCAAGACACGAGCGCTTACTACCGATCGAGAACAGGACGTGCGAAGATGGCTGGGAATCCGTACGTACTGGCAGCGACGACCTGGAAGACTGTGCGCGAGGCCGACTACGAGGTCGCCGTCCTGCCGTGGGGCGCCACCGAGGCCCACAACTATCACCTCCCTTACGGAACGGACACCCTGGAGACGGAGCGGATAGCGATCGAGTCGGCGCGCCGCGCCTGGAGTGAGGGCGCGAAAGTCGTCGTGCTTCCGACCGTGCCGTTCGGCGTCAACACCCAGCAGCTCGACATCAAGCTGACGCTCAATCTGAACCCTAGCACCCAGGCCCTGGTCCTGGAGGATCTGGTCCAGAGCCTCGACGAGCAGGGCATACGCAAGCTGGTCATTCTGAACGGGCACGGCGGCAACGATTTTCGCCAGATGATTCGAGAGCTTCAGGTCGACCTCGGCCTGTTCCTCTGCACATTGAGCTGGTACGAGACGGTTCCGGCAGACGAGCTCTTCGAGGTCGTGGGCGACCACGCCGGCGAGATGGAGACGAGCCTGATGTTGCATCTGGCGCCCGAGCTCGTGCTGCCGCTCTCCGAGGCGGGCAGCGGCTCGGCGAAGCGCTTCCGGATCGAGGCCTTGAGAGACGGCTGGGCGTGGGCGCCGCGCCAGTGGACGCGCGTCACATCCGACACGGGTGTCGGGGATCCGTCGCGGGCCACGGCCGACAAGGGTAGGCGTTACTTCGAGGAGGTAACGAGCAAGATCGCCGGGTTCCTGGTGGAACTCGCCGAAACGGACCTGGCCGAGCTGTACGACTGGGAATTCGGGAATCCGTGACTACTTGATTAGCAGCTCGCCGAGAGAGGCCTGTGGGGTCGGGCCGCGCCGGGGGACCGCTAGCTCCCACGGTTCATCGGCGCGTGGCGATCGCCTTCCACTCGGACGCGCCTCTCGTCCACCAGCTTCGCCAGGTGGGCGCGCACCGACCCTTCGGCAGCGCCGAACAGCCGCGGGTCCAGTTCTTCATAGACGCGGGCCCTGATCTCGGCCGGCGTTCCGGCGCCGGCGGCCAGCGCGTCGAGCACCTGGCGCTCGCGCTCGAGCCGATGCCGGATGTACTCGTCTAGCTTCGCGGCCGGCTCGTAGACCTCCGGACCATGCCCCGGATAGATGATCGACAGGTCGAGCTGGGCCAGCCGTTCCAGCGTCGCCATGTAAGCCGCCATGTCGCCCTCCGGCGGCGCGATCATCGAGGTCCCCTCGCCGAGTACGGTGTCACCGGTGAACAGCGACCGCGCCTGCGGCCAGTGGAAGCAGACGTGGTCGGCGCAGTGTCCGGGCGCGGGAACGACCTCGAGCTGACCGCCGCCGAAGCTCACGGTCGAGCCGGCGGCGAGGAGCAGGTCGGGCGGGTCGAGGGCGGCGCGTTCCGCGGACTCCGGCGTGGCCGCCAGCGGCGCGGCCAGGCGCAGGACCAGGTCGGCGGCACCCGCCGCGTGGTCGGCATGGTAGTGGGTTATGCAGAGAGCGGCGACGTCGAGCGCGCCCAGAGCGACCTCGACGGCATCCAGGTGGTCCGCCAGGTCGGGCCCCGGGTCGATCACCACACAGGGCGCCGGCCCGAGGATGTAGGTACGGGTACCGTCGATTGTGAGTGGCCCCGGGTTCGCCGCGACGACCGTCTTGACCCAACCGCCAGTCCGATCAGCCATCGCCTTCCCGTTCATCGTAGCGCGGCTCGCCGGGGATGACCGGTATCACCTCACCGTCGACGCGCCGCAGCCGTGGGAGGATGGCCTCCACCGGGACGCCGCCGAACCGCTCGCGCCACTCGGCGACGCTCGCACCTTCCTCGAGCCAACTCAGCGTGCGGGCCGTCGGGAACAGCATGCGGAAGTCGTAGTCGAAGTAGCGCTCCAGCGCTTCGCCCGGTGTGATCCAGACGTGCTCGACCAGCTCACCGAGTTCGGGGCTGACCCGCGTCGCCGGCGCTGCCGCAGCGAGGAAGAAGCGGGCATCGTAGCGGCGCGAAAGCGACTCGGGCGTGATCCACCGCGCGCAGAGTACGAGCCGATCGCCAGCCAGACGCAGGTCGAGGCCGCTCACGATCTCGAGGAACAGCTTGCCGCCAGCGACGAGCGCCGCGCGCTCTCGGGCCAGCGCATCCTGTCCGGGCATCGCGCCCGCAGCGAGCAACACGCCCGTCTCCTCGAACAGCTCCCGCAGCGCCGCCACCACAAAGGTGCGCGCCGACGGGCCCTCCGGGTCGGCGGCACCCTCCACCGCTTCGGCGGGCGGCTCGTGCAGCCAGTCCTCCCAGGCCGCGTCGGCGTCGGCGGCGTCCAGCGTGCCGCCGGGAAAGACGTAGGCGCCGGCGGCGAATCCGACATCGGTGCGGCGGCGGACGAGGAGCACCTCGGGCCCTGCCGCGGTATCGCGCGCCAGGATGACCCCGGCAGCCGGTCGCGGCTGCGGCGGCACGCGCGCCGGGCCCATCGCCTCGGCGGCTGCGAGCTCTTGCGCCTCCATGCGGTAGCGGCGGCTCATCGCTGGGCCTTCTGGCGGAGGAACGCGCGGAGCTCGGCGAACATGCGCTCCGCCTGCTCCACGTACGGCAGATGCCCGCTCTCCTCCAACACCACCAGTCGTGCGCCCGGTATCAGACCCACCAGCTCCTCGGCCCATTCCATCGGTATCGGATCGTAGCGGCCGTGCAGGATCAGCGTCGGTACCCGCAGCCGCGCCACCCCGCGCCGCAGGTCCGGGCCGTGGCCCTTGAGGCTCGCCCAGGTCGCCTGCCGCGCCTGCTCCTGCACGACGAACGGCGTCACATCGCGCGCCTGGCGCGGATCCTTGAAGTACCCGGCAACGCTCAGGATGAAGCGGCGCTGCCAGTAGGCTGCGGAATCTCGCTCCTCGAGCCCCGACGCGTCCAGCTCGGCCCGCATGCGCTCCACCTCGGCGGAGCCGGAGCGTCGCCGGAATTCCTCCTGGAACCGGCGATGATAGACGCCCCAGCCCGTGGCCGGCGCGACGAGCGCCAGGGCCCGGACGCGGTCGGCGTGCTCGCTCGCATAGAGTAGCGCGAGCAAGGCACCCCAGGAGTAGCCCAACAGAGTCAGCCGCTGGAACCCCCACTCGCGGCGCAGCGTTTCGAGATCGGCGACGTGATCGCGCCAGCCGATCTCGCGGGGACGTGCCACCGGCGAGCCGCCGCCCCCACGCTGGTCGTAGAAGTAGAGGTGAAACTCGTCGGCCAGCCGGCCGAACGTGGGGCGCAGGTAGTCGTGACTGGCGCCGGGCCCGCCATGCAAGACGATCACCGGCGGACCGTCGCCCAGTTCGGTCACGGACAACTGGACGTCAGCACCTCGGGCGATGTAAGTTCGGGCCACCATGACAAGCTCAATCGAACAAGTTGCGCGCTCTTCGCGCAACCACGGGAGACCTTTCCGCTCCAGAGCCGCGTACCTGCCGGCTCTGGCGGCGATGTGCGTCTTGATCTCACCCGCGCCGATCAGTGCCCAGGGCCTGGAGCCCGAGGCGCTGCTCGGCCACGTCAAGTATCTGGCAAGCGATGAGCTGGCCGGCCGCGAGGCCGGCGAGCCGGGAGCCGACAGCGCCGCCTCGTACATCGCGAGGCTCTTCCGGTCCTACGGGCTCGAGCCGCTGGGCACGGACGGTTACCTGCAGTCGTTCCAGATCACGACGACCATCTCGATAGCGGGCGACAGCAGGCTGGTCCTTCGCTCGCCGCGCGGCACGTTGGAGCTCGAGCTGTTCGAGGAGTGGGTGCCGTTCAATTTCTCGGCCGCCGGCTCGCTGAGCGGCGGCGTCTACGCCGCCGCCTACGGCCTGCGCGACGAGGATTACGAGGGGCTGGCCGGGCACGAGGGTCCGAAGATCGCCGTGCTGCGCGGCGGTGTACCGGAGGACTTCGACCCGCACGGCTCCGGGGTCGATCCATCTCCGCGCCGCAGGGCGACGACGGCGCGGGATCAGGGCGCCGAGGCCATGCTGATCACCGTGTCGCGGCTCCAGGCCCCGCAGCCGGGCGATCCGCCCCACGGCGTGGGCATCCCGGCGATCCAGATCTTGGAGAGCGAGGAGATCCTGGGCTGGCTCGAGGACGCGGAGCTCGAGCTGCTGCTGGCCGCCAAGGTCGAGCCGCTGCAGGTAGACGCGTACAACGTCGTGGGCCGGCTGCCGGGCAGCGATCCAGTGCTGGCCGACCAGGCGGTCGTGGTCGGCGCGCACTACGATCACCTGGGGATGGGTGGGCCAGGCTCACTGGCGCCCGAAGCCGCTGAGCCGCACAACGGAGCCGACGACAACGCTTCCGGGACCGCCCTGCTGCTCGGATTGGCGAAGTACTTCGCTACGAACCCCGATCTGCGGCCGTCACGCAGCCTGGTCTTCGTCGCGTTCACGGCCGAAGAGATGGGGCTGCTCGGTTCGGAGCATTTCGTCAGCAATCCGCCGTTTCCCCTGGAGAACGTCGCCGCCATGGTGAACTTCGACATGGTCGGCCGCCTGCGCGAGGGCAGGCTGCAGGTGTTCGGCACCGAGACGGCGGAGGAGTTCCCGGCGCTGCTCGATTCGCTCGACGCCGCCAGCCTGCTGACGCTCAGCCATATTGGCGACGGCTACGGGCCCAGCGACCAGACGTCGTTCTACGCCCGCCAGATCCCCGTGCTTCACCTGTTCACCGGCACGCATTCCGACTACCACCGGCCGGAAGACGACTGGCAGTTGATCAATGCGGAGGGTCTGGCACAGGTGGGCGAATTCGCCGCCACTCTGATCCGTGAGCTGGCCAATAGCCCGGACGAGCTGACGCTGGTCAGGCAGCAGCGACCGCAGGCGACGGGCGGCGGCGGTTACGGTCCCTACCTCGGTACGATACCCGACTTCGGCGAGGTGGCGGGCGGCGGACTACGGCTCTCCGGCGTGCGCGCGGGGAGCCCGGCGGAGCAGGCCGGCCTGCAGGCAGGCGACGTGGTCATCGAGTTCGGGGGCAAGGAAGTCCTGAACATCTACGACTACACGTACGCGCTGCGGGATCACGCGCCGGGCGACACGGTGGCGATCAAGGTGCGGCGCGACGGGGAAGTCGTCGAATTGACGGCGGTGCTCGGGAGGCGCCAGTAGGCGATGAGGCTAACGGGCCGGGGCTTGGAGCCCCGGCCCGTTCTAAATCTTCTCCGGGCCAAGTTGGCGCCGGCCCCGCAATTCGGGGAAGTAGTAGACCACGACGCCGCTCTCCGGCTCGTTCCCCACGTCGACGTAGCCGCTGGCCACCATCTCCCGCAGCAGCCGCTCCGCCTCCTCGAACGAGAAGCCGGTGATCATCGACGCCTGCGTGACCGTCAGGCTGCCGCCCTCGCGCGCAGCCGCGTCGAGCAGGAGCTGTTGAGGTGTGCGCTGCGGCTGCGAGTAGCGCAGCGCGCGCATCCGGCGGGCTTCCTCCAGCAGGTTCGCTTCGTCCACCTGGCGCCGCATCGTGATCAGGTCGTAGAGCTGGCCGATGCCGAACATCCCCCAGGTGAACAGCCAGAGGAACCCAGTCCCGTACTTGCCCAGATAGAGGCGGTGGAGGCCGGCGAAGCCGAACAGCCAGCCCGCCCAGAGGCCGTACGAAATGCCTTCCTTGAACTTCTTCTCGCCTTCTTGCATTCTGGTTTCCAGTCTCGCGGCGCTCGAGCGGCCGAGGCCGGGCCTCTCGCGAACTTTCACCCCCCTCTTATTATAGACGGTGGTGCACGCTGCCGTTGTTTCACAGACGGTTGGGCACAACGGCCGTTCCGGCGTCGCTCTGCAAGCTAAGCCCCACCCGTGACAGCCTCAAGGTGTCGGGCTGTCAGCAGCCGAGGAGGCGACATGATCAACCGTCACCTGCCACTCATGCTGGGCGCGTTGGCCGTGGCCGGTTGTGCCGGCGCTCGCGGGCCGACCTACGAGTTCGGGCCCACCGAGGCGCCGCTGCTCTACACGTTCACGAACCATGGAACTCTTCTGACCGAGACCCCCATGGGCCAGCAGCGGCAAACCGACTCGACAGCAGCGACACTCGTGCTCGAGATCGGCGCGAGCGAGGCCGCGGGCTGCCGTGTCACAGCGACGTTCGAAGCGCTGGACTTCTGGATCGGCAGCGATGGCCGGCGGCAACATACAGGTGGCGGCGAGCTGCTCGGACAGCCGTTCACCGGCACCCTGGCCGGCGATGGGACCATCACCGTGACCGCAGCGCCCGAGATCCCGGCAAGTCTCGAAGCGCTGGGAGATCCAAGCGAGTTGTTCAACGACCTGTTGCCGCCTCTCCCACCGGGCGGCGACGAAGCGGCGGAGTCGTGGGAACACAAAGTGACCGAGACTGCCGACGGTGTGATGACGGTTGAGACGTCTTACGACGGCACGGCCAGCTTCGCTGGCGACACGACTTGGAACGGCGTCGCCGCCCGCGTCATCCTGTCGGAGGGGACCACGACCACCACGGGGCGTGGCACGCCGGAAGGCGCGCCCGGCGAAATCGAATTCACGATGAGCGGCAAGACGGTCATCCGTTACATTTGGGATCCGCGAGGCGGTACGATGCTCGCATCGAATTCGAGCACGGAGGCTGAAGGCGAGATCGAGGTCATCGCGATGGGGATGACGATGCCGATCTCTTATCGGGGCGGCAGCGATGTGCGGTTGGCACGTTGAACATTGGGTGCACAGTCCACGGCGATAACGCGAGACGAAACGGCCATTCTGGCCTGAGGAGCTCGGCAATGATATCTGCTGTCAAGCGAACGCGATCAATCCCGCTCGTCATCTTCGCCGCCCTGACCCTCGCCGGTTGCCCGGTGAACCCGGCGACCGGCGAGCGACAGCTGATCCTGGTCAGCGAGGCCCAGGAGATCGAGCTGGGGCGCCAGGGCGCCCAGCAGGTGGAGGCGTCGATCGGGCTCTACGACGACCCCGACCTCCAGGACTACGTGAACCAGATCGGCCAGGATCTGGCCGCCAATTCCGAGAAGCCGAACCTGCCGTGGAGCTTCAAGGTCGTCGATGACGTGGTCGTCAACGCCTTCGCCCTGCCCGGCGGCCCCATCTACGTGACCCGCGGGATCCTCGCCCACTTCAACTCCGAGGCGGAACTCGCCGGCGTGCTGGGGCACGAGATCGGCCACGTCACCGCGCGTCACTCCGCCGAGCGGATCAGTCGCGCGCAGGCGGCGCAGCTGGGCCTGGGCGTCGGGTACATATTCCTGCCCGAGATCGCCGCCTACGGCGACGTGTTCGGCGCCGGCCTCGGCCTGCTCTTCCTCAAGTTCAGTCGCGACGACGAGCGCCAGGCCGACGACCTCGGCTTCCGCTACATGCGGCGCTCCGGCTACGACGCCACCGAGATCGCCGGCGTCTTCGAGATGCTCGGCCGCGTCAGCGCTGCGGCGGGCGGCAGCGGCCTGCCCGCCTGGCTGTCGACTCACCCCGATCCCGGCGAGCGGCGCGAGCGGATGGCGCAGCGGCTGGCCGAGGCCGGCGTTGAACCGGGCGGCGCAATCGAGCGCGCGCGCTACCTGCAGACGGTCGACGGCCTGGTGTTCGGCGCGAACCCGAGAAACGGCTTCTTCCGCGGCAACACCTTCCTCCACCCCGACCTCCAGTTCCAGCTCGAATTCCCCCAGGGGTGGAAAACGCAGAACATGGCGCGGCAAGTGGCGGCGCTCAGCCCCAGCGAGGACGCCATGATCCAGCTCACGCTGGCCGACGAGTCGTCGGCGGACCAGGCGGCCGACAGCTTCTTCTATCAGTCGGGCGTCCAGGTAGGGAGAATCTCCCGCACGCCGATCAACGGGTTGCCAGCGCGGGCGGGCTACTTCAACGCCACGGCGAGCGACGGGACCGAGTTGAGCGGCCTGGCGGTCTTCATCGAGTACGGCAAGCTGGTCTATGCGCTGCTCGGCTATACCCTGGCGGACAGGTGGAGCACGTACGACGATGTGTTTCGCAGCTCGTTCGGGACCTTCGACCGGCTGACGGATTCCGCGGCCCTCAACGCGCAGCCCGCGCGGCTCGAGATAGTGAGGATAGATCGCCCGATGACGCTCGCCCAGTTCGCCGACCGCTATCCGTCCACCGTAGACATCGAGACACTGGAGCTGATCAATCGGGTTGACGCCGATGAGACGATCGCTGCCGGCGAACTGGTCAAGCGGGTGGTCGGCGGGACGATTCCTGAATAGCCGGCGGAGAAGTACGGCGGAGAAGTACGGCGGAGACGTACGATAGTTGAGTGGTGAAGTGTGAAGGACTCGCGACGGCTCGCACTTCACACTTCACCACTCAACTATCGAACTTCTCCTGCTGCCGCTTGAAGTGGTCCCTACCCCGCGCCACCACGTCCCAGATGTCAGTCACCTGTTCCCCCGACACGCCGTAGAGGCGATCCTGCAGGTTCACCGAGACGCAGACGTGGTTCGGGATCACGCGGACGCGGTCCCCGACCAGCGGGCGCCAGTTGGACGCGCTCAGATCGAGAACACCGTGCTCCTCGGACAGGGCGCTGACCGTCACCTCGGGCCGATCCAAAAGGACGCCGTACCCCCCGCCGGGGCCCCGCAGCTCCTCCCGCGCGAGAGCTTTGGAGCCGGAGTCGAGCACCGCGCGTCCCGGCACGGCAGTGCTCACGACGGTGGCGAGCACCGTGTAGGCACAGTCGTCCCAACGAGAGGCGCCGATGGCGGCATGCGCACGGTCGTTGAAGATGCACGACCCGGCGCGTATCTCGGTCAGCCCCGTCACCTCGTGCGAGCGGAAGAGCGTCGGCGTCGAGCCGCCGCTCACCACCGCGGGCGCGAGGTCAGCGTTGTCGAGCGCATCCAGCACTCGCTCGAGATGGCGGGAGACGTCCTGCAGCGCCGGCCCCTGCTCCTTGACGGGGCCCCGGATGTGCCCGGGGTAGAGCATTACGCCCCTGAAGACGACGCCGTCCAGCCGCTCGGCCTGGCACGCGAGATCCACCGCCTCTTCCGGCGCCTGAACGCCGACGCGATGCAGCCCGACATCGATCTCCACGAGGACGCCGACCGTGCGGCCTCGCGCGGCGGCGCGCGAGGCCAGCTGCACCAGGCCGTCGAGCGAGTCGAGCCCAACGGTTAACTCGAGGCTATCCGGCAGGTTCAGGAGGCGCTCGAGCTTCGCACGACCGACGGGCGGGTAGGCGAAGAGGAGGTCACTCGAGACCCCAGCCATCACCTCCGCCTCGCGGGGCGTGGCGACGCTGAGGCCGCCGGCGCCGGCTGCCATCTGCGCCGCCCCCAACTCGGGTGTCTTGTGAGTCTTTACGTGGGGGCGCCAGGCGAAGCCATGCTCTCGACAGTAAGAGGCCACGCGCTCCAGATTGGCATGCATCCGCGAGACATCGACGAGCGCGGCCGGCGTGTCGAGCGCGCTGACGTTCACCGCCCGTCCGCGAAGAAGTCGAAGAAGGTCCCCTTCCCCGATTCCAGCGCCCGCTCGTACACCGCCGCCGCCGCCGCCGCATCCTGCAACCCGGTGCCCGTAGAATCGAAGATGATGATCTCGTCATCCGATGCGCGGCCCGGCTTGCTCCCGGCGACGATCTCTCCCAGCTCGCCGTGCACTCGCGCTCTCTCGATGATGCCCGCCTCGATGGCATGATGTAGCTCGCCGACCTCGGCACACTGGTCCAGGATGTCGACCACCACCGTGCTCGAAGCCATGAGCCGGGGATCGATCTCGTGCTTCTCCGGGCTATCCGCTCCGATCGCTGCCACGAACATGCCGGCCGGTACATCCTCCTGCTCGAGAAAGTGATTCCGGGCGGGCGTACAGGTCACACAGACGTCGCTCTGCCGCGTAGCGCTCCCCAGGTCGCGCACCGCGCTGACCTCGATCTCCAGCTCCCGCGTCATGTCCGAGGCGAAGCTTGCCGCGACGTCCGCATCGAAGTCGAACGCGTACGCCTTCTCGATCGGCAGGATGCGCTTGAGCGAGCGGAGTTGGATCCGGCCCTGGGTGCCGCAGCCACAGATGGTCACACTATGCGAATCCGGTCTGGCCAGGTACTTCGCGGCGACCGCCGTCGTCGCCCCGGTTCGGTTGATGGTGATCGCGGTGGAGTCCATGAGCGCGAGAGGATAACCGTTCTCTCCGTCGCAGAGCATGATCGTGCCCTGGATGTTGGGGAGCCCGAAGCGTTGCCGGTTCTGGAAGAAGCCCGCGTTCACCTTCAGGCCGAAATAGGTGCGCGGCTGCTGCGGGCCGCCCGCCTTGATGTGGAACTCCCCGTCGGGCGCATCGACGTGCAGCAGACCGAGGCTCAGCGTCTTGCCCTGGGCATACGCTCTGAAGGCGCTCTCCACGACCTCGACGTAGTCGGCCAGGCAGAGCAGCGAGGACACATCCCCGCGGTTGAGTAGCATCGTCCCTTGCGGCTTCATTACTGGGGCAACCATCTCGCTCCCTCTTTCTCTCACCATCTGATATCGGTCGTCCGACGACCAGCTGGGCAGGTAGCTCTCAGTCGGGTTCGCTCAGTTCAGGTTCTCCTCGAACAGCTTCAGTATTCGGCGGTACTCATCCGTCCACGCCCATGGATGCTCGAAGCTGTGGTCTTCCTTCGGATATATGGCGACCTCCCAACCCTCCTTGCCCAACTCCAGCAACCGCTCCGCCAGGCGTACCGTGTCTTGAAAGTGCACGTTCTGGTCGATCATGCCGTGGCAGATGAGCAAGGCGCCCTCGAGCCCCTCGGCGTGATAGATCGGCGAGCTGCGCCGGTACGCCTCGTGGTCATCCTGCGGCAGTCCGAGGATGCGCGCCGTGTACCAGTGGCTGTAGTACGCCCAGTCGGTGACCGGCCGCAGTGCCGCTCCGGCCGCGAACGTCTCGGGCTCGGTGAACATCGCCATCAGCGTGATGAAGCCGCCGTAGCTGCCACCGTAGATCCCGATGCGTCCCGGCTCGACACCCAGCTCGTTGACCAGGTAGCGCGCGCCGTCGACCTGGTCGGACAGATCGGTCCTGCCCATGTACTTGTGGATGGCGGTTCGCCAATCGCGGCCGTACCCGGCGGATCCTCGGTAATCGATGTCGAGCACCGTGTAGCCGCGCTCGACCAAGAGGTTGTGGAACATGTACTCCCGGTAGTAGCTGCTCCACCAGTTGTGCACGTTCTGCAGGTATCCGGCCCCGTGGACGAAGATGACCGCGGCACCGTTCGGCTGATCGGGCCTGTAGAGTCGTGCCGGCACATCCTCGCCGTCACGTGCCGGGAAATAGACGATCTCCGGGACACGCCAGACATACGAATCGAACTCCGGAGTCGCGGAGCTGGTGACCTGAACGCGGCGCGAGCCGGCTCGATTGTCCTGGAGGAAGAGCTCCGGCGGCCGGTTAGGCCAACCGTAGAGCACGGCGAGCCGCCGGCCGTCCGGCGAGACGACGACCGAGCCGCCCCCCGAGCCCTGCAGCGAGCCGAAGTCCGTGATCAGGCGACGGTTGCCGCCGTCGAGGTCCATGCGGCAGAAGCCGCGCTCGTGAGGGCTAACCTCGCTGGTAACGAGGAACCACTCCTTGTCATCGGGCGATAGCTCGGCGCTGACCACCTCCCAGGGCCCGGTGGTGAGCGGGGTCGGCTCGCCGCCGCCCTCGGCTATCACGTAGAGGTGGGCGAAGCCGGTGGCTTCAGAGATGTACCAGATGTGGTCGCCGTCGGGCATCCAGCCGGCGGACGTCCAACCGGGCCCGCCAACCCAGGCGTCGTCGTGCAGGTGGTCGAGGACCGTCGACTCGCCGGTGGTCGCGTCGACGAGGAGTATCCAGCGGTCCTGGATGTCGTCGGAGAAGCCCACGACGAGCAGGCGATCGGACTCCTCCGACCAACCGCGGAACGTGAGATTGACTTCGCGGTCCTCCTGGCCGTGATCGATCCACACCACCTTGCCGGTGACCAGGTCCATAATGCCCAGCTTGCTGCTCCCCTGTTCGTCGCCGACGAGCGTGCGCGTACGCCGGGCCTGGCGGGTGTAGCCGTCCTCGGTAACGTAGTCCGGCACCCAGGCCTCCCGGGCATCCCGTGCCCGCTCGCCGAGGCTGAAGGCCATGCGCGAGCCGTCCGGTGCCACCCAGTAGCCGCCGAACCGCTGCCCGTTCCCCACATAGAAAGCCTGCGGGGTGTCGACCTGCGCCGTGTCGGGTGGCGGCGGCCAGCGCTGCGCCCTGCGGACGGAATCGACCTCGAAAACTCTCAAGAGTTGGCGCTGCTGTTCCCGCAGGTAGAGCCGCTGGCCCTCGGGCGGCTCGTCCTCCTGCGGTTCGCGACCGCGACGGATGTCGGTCAGCTGGGCGATGGCCCCGGTCGCCAGATCCACTCCGTACAGGTTGCTGTCGCGGACGTAGTAGACGGCTTCGCCGTCCGGCGCCATCTGGATGCTCGAGAGGCCGCCGGGTAGCGAGACGAGGACGCGCTCCCGGCCAGAACGTAGGTCCAGGAGGTAGAGGTCGCCCTGGTACTGGTATACCGCCTTGGCCCGGTCCTCGGAGTAGACCGCGCGGAGGCGCGGCTGGACGCGGAGAGCTTCCTCGTCGGGCAGTCGCTCGGGCTGGCCGCCGCCGCGGCTCACCGCATAGAAGCCTTCCCTCTCCTCGTGCGGTCGCTTCCAGACGAAGTAGAGCGTGCGGCCGTCCGGCGACCAGCTCAATCGGGACGGCGACGTACCGACGAGCTCGGGCCCGCGCATGATGTTGGCGACGGTGAGCTCGAACCCTGTCGTCTCGACGGCGGCTTGCTCGACCTGCGCCCATGCTGGCAGGCCGGACACGGGTAGCGCCAGGAGCGCCACGCACCAGGTTATCAGCGACTGTGATGGTCGCATCTCTCCTCCTCTGATTCTCCCTCGGCTCTGTCCTCTATTCGATCCCGAGCTCCGCCTTGACCTCCGGCGGCAACAGCGGGATCAGCTTGGTGACCGGCACAGCGAACCCGAGCCCGGTGGCACCGCGCAAGCTGCCGCGGTGGACGGCGACGACTTCGCCGCTGGCATTGAACACCGGGCTCCCGCTGGATCCTTCAACCGTGAACCCGTCGAAGCGAATCGATTCGTCCGTTACCTGGCTGAAGATCCCGGCGCTCATCGAGGTACGCACGGTTCGTGTCTGATCGAGTGCGGCGCCCAGCCCGGCCGGGAAGCCGATGAGCGCCGCCGGCTCGCCCTGTTGGGCCCGGGACCCCGACCAATCGACCTTCCCGATGCGAGGACCACCGTAGTTCCGGATCCTCAGCAAGGCGAGGTCGGGCTGGCCGGGAGGCGCGACGACGATCACGTCCGCCGGCTCCATGAAGCGCTCGTCCGCCATCGTCACAAACACGGAATCGGGCTCGTTGCCGTCCGGGTTCACGACGTGGCGATTGGTCACGAAGTAGCCCGACGACGTGATGACGAAACCGGACCCATCGAACAGCCGCAGCCCCTGAAACACCGTTACCAGACCGACTGCGTTCTGATTCGCTTGTGCCACCGCCGCCAGGTTGACACCGCTGACCGCACGCAGCTGGGCTCCGATGTCCGACGCCTGTTCCTCCGCGGTCCTTATCGCCTGCCGCAGGCTGTCTACCAGGCCCTGGGATACCCGCTCCTGCCTCGCCCGCTCCAGCTCACCGCGTAGCCGCGAGACCTCCGCGTCGGCAAGTCGGCGCGCCGAATCGCCCGCCGCGAGCTGCCGTCTCAACGCGTCCTGAGACCGAGCCAGCGAAGCTTCCAGCGCTCGCGTCCGCTCGTCCGCAGCGACCAGTGCATCCCGCAGGCTGTCGATCACCGACGCGGGTGCCGCCCGCTCGGTGGCCATCGACAGCTCGGTCCTCAGACGGTTGTACTCGGCGCCGGCTACGAACAGCACCGAGTCGGTCGTCGCCTGCTGCGCGGCGAGCGCGTGACGATAGTCCTCCAGCTGCTGCCGCTGCTCCTCCAACGCACGCGCCTGTTCCTCCAGGGCGGCGGCGGTCTGGCGCTCGCGCCTCTCCGCCAGCATGTAGAGCCCGGCGACGGCCGTGATGATCACGGCCAGCATCGACCAGATCAGCTGACGTACTCGGGCGGACGTGCCCTGTGAGACCTCGCGGGCGACGCGCCGAACGAGCAGCGTCGTCAGGCCGCCCGCCGACGACACCGTGAGCTCCTCGACGATGAGGACCGGCCCCTCCTCGCCGAGCGCGATCTGATCGCCCTCCTGCAGCGCCCGCTCCTCCTCCAGGTACTCGCCGTTGAGAAACGTACCGTTCACGCTGCGAGCGTCGCGAATCAGCGCCGCGCCGTCAGCGGCGAGGGCGATCTCGGCGTGATGTCGGGAGACCAGCTCGTCCTCGATACCAAGCGGTCGAACCTCGCAGTCGGAGCCGCGCCCGATGCGGATGAGGGCGCCCGAGGCCGAGTAGCGCTGGCCGGACCGTGCCTCCTCGAGCACGAGCTTCAGAATCGCACCGGGCGGCTGTTTCGGCTCTCTCGATGGCGCTGCGGCGGCCTCGAGCGGCGGCTCGGCGGGCGTAAACCGCTCCGCCATGGTCGCCTCGAGGCTACGACTGGCTGCCGCCTCGACCTTGACACGCGGGCCCGACTTGCCGAGCCGGATCACCGTTCCGGCGCCGACAACCTCTGGCTGGCCGGAGACGAGGCGCCGCTCATCGACGTACGTCCCGTTGCGGCTGCCCATATCCTCGACCCACCAACGGCGTACGCGGTAGGTGAAGCGGAAGTGGGTGCCCGAGACGACATCGGTTCCCACACCGGATAGAGTGAACTCGAGCTCAGGGTCGCGCCCGACCCTGACCTCGCCCGACTCGAATTCGTGCAGCGAGCCGGAGCGTAGGTCACGTAGGCGGAGATAGGGCATGTTTTCGGTGGGCAGTAGGCGGTGGGCGGTGGGCGGTCGGTCGTTGATCGCTCGGCGTTTCGAGCTACTGCCTACCGCCCACCGCCCACCGCTTACTGCCTTCTCATCGCTTTGATTTCCTGGGGCTCACTGGCCGCGTCCTGTCTATGCGTCTTCCGGGAACGCCTCCAGCACCTCTCGCACCTTGGTCATGAAGAAGTCGGCCATGGCGCCATCGACGACACGGTGATCGAAGCTGAGCCCGAAATAGGAGCGGTGACGTATCGCGATCATGTCATCGATCACCACGGGCCGTTTCTCGATCGTGCCGACACCGAGTATCGCCACCTGCGGCTGATTGATGATCGGCGTTCCGAAGAGCGACCCGAAGACCCCTGGGTTCGTGATCGTGAAGGTGCCGCCCTGCACATCATCGGGATCGAGTTGGCGCGTGCGTGCCCGCTCCGCCAGGTCGAACGCGTGTCGGGCGATTCCCAACAGGCTCAGCTCGTCGGCGCTCTTGATGACGGGAACGATCAGACCGGCGCCCTCGTCCATCGCCACGGCCATACCGATGTTGTAGGCGCCGTGATAGACGATTTTCCTGCCGACGACCGATGCGTTGAGGACCGGATACGCCTTCAGCGCCTCGACTACAGCCTTCACGATGAACGGTAGATAAGTGAGCTTGACGCCCTCCCGCTCGAAGCGCGGCTTGAGGTGCCTGCGCAGCCGGGCGACGTGCTCGAAATCGATCTCGTGGACCGAGCTCACGTGGGCGCTGATGCGGCGGCTCATGAGCATGTGCTCCATGATCCGCTGCCGCATGATGTCCATCTCCTCGACCCGGTCGGTCTGCTTGACGATGACCTCGGGGATCTTGATCTGGAGCGACTCGCCGTGGATCGGCACGTGCAAGACGCCCGGCGTTCCCGCCGGCGCGGTGACGGGCGCCGCACCTCGCCCCTCGATGAACGCCAGGATGTCTCTCTTGGTGACGCGCCCCCCGAGACCGGAGCCGCTAAGCGACGAGACATCGATCCCGTGCTCGGCCGCGATACGCCGGACCAGCGGGGTCGAGCGCGTCCGCAGGCGCGCCTCGCGACTCTCATCGCCGGGTGCCCCGTCGCCCTTTTGCGAGGTAGCCGGCACAGGCTCGGCGACGCGAGCGGCGGTAGTGGGCTCGGTCGCCGGCTGCGGAGCGGGGCGCGCCTCGGTCTCCGGTTCGGCAACTGCGTCCGCCGCCTCGGTCTCGATTCTGGCGATCGTGGTGCCGACCTCTACCGTCTGACTCTCGATGGCGAGGATCTCGATCAAGACACCTGAAGCGGGCGCTGGTATGTCGGCATCGACTTTGTCGGTGGAGATCTCGAGGATCGACTCGTCGCGTTTGACCTCGTCGCCCACGTTCTTGAGCCACTTCGTGATCGTTCCCTCGGCGATCGACTCGCCCATCTGGGGCATGATGACATCGACTCTCGCCATTATGCAGCCTCTCTAGTAGTCGAGCATCCAGCGTGACGCTCTTACCACATCCTCCGCCTGCACCAGGTAGTAATCCTCGAGCGGCGGGCTGAACGGCACCGGTGTGTCCGGCGCCGTGACGCGTCGCAGCGGCGCGTCCAGCCACTCGAAACAGAACTCGTTGACGCGCGCCGCGATCTCGCCGGCGATACCGCCGGTGCGGGGCGCCTCGTGGACGACCAGGCAACGGTGTGTCTTCCGAATCGACGCAATTATCGCCTTATCGTCCAGCGGGTTCAGCGTACGGAGGTCGATCACCTCGATCTCGGCGCCCTCGCTATCGGCGATCTCTGCTGCGGCGGCCAGCGACGTTTGCACCGTGGCGCCGTA